>JBLIRS010000058.1:0-13124 GCA_049472415.1 bacterium
CTTTATTATAATTATAAATCCTTTTTGCTATTACCTATTATAGGTTAAAAATAATGCATTATAAAACTTAACATTACTTCGTGATCACACGATCATCTACCTCGATTTGATTATCGCCCTTGTCCGAGGTCAATGTTGCTTCTGAACTGGATTTATATATCTTTTTGATACGACCCTCTCCAAGTATGTTGATTTTTCTTTCCAGTATCCTTTCAGAGCCTGTCAGCTTAACCGGCTCTCCTTCTCTAAAAAAGATCACCTTCATATATGGCAAAAGATGGTCTTTTTCTCCAAGATCGATCCGAATAGCGTCCTTGCTTATATCCACTATATGACCTTCCAATAATGGAAATGCCTGCTTAAATTTAAAAGATAATCCTTCCGTTAAGCGGTTCACATCCCTGAGAGACTGAACAGGGCCAAAAACCTCTTCTGAATCTAATACAACAGTAGTTTCCGTGTCAACGGCCCTTGCAATAATTTCCAGGTAGCCATCAAAATAATAGGCACTTCCCACTATGACTCCTTCTGCCGTTACAAGACGTCCCAATTCAATCCAGGAAGTATTATCATCTTCTCCCTCTTTTTTCCTTTTTAATAGCCCGTCAATTTTTTCTCTATCCACAAGTTGAAAACGCGCCTGTTCAGTAAGATATTGAATGAGCGAATCATATACCAAATCTTTTATTTCGCTCTTCTCGCCGCGATATTTAAATGGCAGTATTGCCAGACTCAAGCGTGCCCCTATTTTGCGGGCACCATTAAGCTTTCTTACAATACTGAGTGTTTTCGTTTCTAATTCACCGGATATCCCTTCAGCCTCAATCGTTATTAAATTTTCTCCTTCTTCGAGCGGAACAAGAAAATTGAAAAATACGAGTTTTGCGGTTCTGGTTATGAGTGGATTACCGTTTATTTTTATAGAGCTAACTCCTTCAGAATCCCTTACCTCCCCTTCGAGAAAACATTCCTCCCAATCCACTGTCAAGTTGTCAGGCAAATCTTTCAATCTGATTATCGGTCCGGATCTATTATGCTCTTTTGAATAAGCCAGTCTGGTAATAGCCGGAGCCAGAATCCCTTCGGGATTTTGTCCGGAGAAGGCCAGCCTTGGAAAATTTATATCATTTTTCATTCCAAGTACCTCCGAAATTTGCATCTCCCCGGATGTACTATTTCCCAATCCGTCCACTGCCTGAAATATAAGTGGCTGAATCAAATCAGGCAAATGTAAATTTACAGAAAACTCCCCTCCTTTGATTCCCGGAAGATTAACACTAAGTCCGTTTAACCAGAATCCGGCTATTCCGCTAAGATCGGAAATATAACCTTCAATACTATATCCCTGACCTGACAGTTCTTTGATAACCTTATCGATATAGATCATGGGCGCCTCCTGATCACACCATGCTACTACCTCCTCCCGGGTGCTTCTGCCAACCAGATCTATAGCCTCCACCATGATCCTGTTTTCACCCCTACCGAGCTTGATATCCTTATTAAAAATAATACTGGATTTTGAGAGCTCAAAGGGGACCTCCTGTTTATTGACAAATACGGACCCAACATAATTATCATCCATAGCTTCTCCGGAAACCGTCAGTGAGGAAAACCTGGTCAAATACCCGCTTTTCGGGAATGCGATATAAACCTTGGGAGGCTTCAGATCTTGCCCGGTCTCCTCCAATAGACCCCGCCTTGCCTGATTAAGGAAATATTTAGCCTTTGCAGACTCAAACTGGCTTAAAGAAATCTCGAGTTCGGCTATCGCATCTCTAAATCTATTCTGTTGATAATAAATAATTCCAAGCTCACGATGGGGAAAATAATCATCCAGGATATGCAGGCCATAGGTTCTGGCCCTCCTCTGATCAGCCGATCTCTTTTCTATGGCTTCCTTAAGGTCTCTAGTGGCATAATCCCAATAGGCACCCTGGGCATAGGAAAGGCCTCGTTGATAATAGTTCCACCACTGCCCCCCCCATTGCCCTTCCGTTTTTCCATAAAACTTACCATCCTTCTGAAAAACCGGGCTCGGAGGCACAGCACATTGAACACCTAATAGAAAGATGATAGATAAGAATATGGAAAGGGAAAATCGATTTGCATTATGTTTTGCCTTCATTTCATCTTTATATCCAAATTATCTTGTATGTCTTTACAGCCTAAATATTTAATACGGAAACCTTCATACCAGGACTCAAATCTTCGGTACGATCCAGTAATTCCGCGAAACAGAAATCCTCTTTGACCTCGATAACTGATAATGAAGCTACAGAGGCCTCGTCTTTCGCGATAGCATTTCCTTCTGAATCCAGTATTTCTATTTCTTTAAAGGCATAAAATTTCATCCCCTTTTCCACACCTTCTCTGTAGCCAATATTGAGCATAATCTTTTTATCATTAAAATAGTGCTTTATTCTACCTTGAATAGGAAAGGCCTGCTTTATCGCACTCAGGAGTTTTTTTACAAGCCCCTCTGTTACTTCATCAACACTCTCAAGGTCGGCCCATCTCTCAGATATAGCCGCCTCCACTCTTGACGTTTCGCTGGCAATAATCCGGAGATTTATCTGCCATGTGTTTTCAAAACGGCTTATACTGCAAATGCTAAAAAGGTTACCGGCTACTATCTGTCCTAATCTAAGGTTATGATCAGGATCAGCTAAAGGAGAAGATCCCAAATCCAGTTCCTTGAGCAAAGTGTCCAGATATTCTCTTTCTAATATCGTAACCCTTGAGTCTTGCTCTAATAAGGCCATTAATTTATGAATCAAATGATCCGCCTCAGCATCGACCCTTGCATCCTTTGAATCACTTGAATTTCTAGCGACAAAGAAAAACGCGACAGGCCTTGATGTCCATGGATCTCTTTCTTCTGCGGGTTGAGTGTTTTCCTTGTGATATTTTTTAACCAGGCCCTGAAAAAAATCCGCCATCTGATCATCCGAAGCCATGCCAGCCTTAACAAGTTCGCCCAATTGAACCATATTCTCCGTTCCGGGGCCAGGGGTCTCAATGGTATCTATCGATTGGTTCTGATTTATTCTTATCTTATATTGCATAATACCAAAGACGAGAAGGATGCCCAACAGGATTCCTCCAAGGGAAAAGAAAAGCCTCTTTGAAAATCCCTTCTTTTTTAGAGATGATTCCTTTTGTTGTCCATTTCTTAAACGCCAGCCATAAACATTATTATCATCCTTGGAAGCCGATCTTGTATGCAATCCATTTTTCTGAATATAGACCTCCTGATGCTTTTGAGCCTGTGTAGAGGCAACACCGGAAGCCGTAAGCAGGGCTTCTTCCTCATCATCCGTGCGTTCTTTTGGAAAGTATCGTACACCGGGGTCGCCATATAGAAGATAACTGGCCCAGAGGATATTTCCTTCCCCATAACTTCCACGAAGCCCCAGCCTGGCAGATCTCATTGATTCCCCTACTGAGGCGCCTTTCAAAAGGTGCCCATAAAACTCCAACGCAAAATTTGTACTCGGCTCATCCAGTACCTTCCAAAATGTGCCTATATAATGTTGTACTCCCGAAAGAAGAAAGGCGTTTGCCAATCCATAGATTTTTTCCTCCCCTTCTTCATCAACCCTCCACTCCTCTGTTTGACCGGATTGACAGGCATTGGAAAAAACCATCCAGGGTAAGGGATTGCTGCCTCCCATCTTTCTGATATCCAAGGTAGTGAATTTACCATCCTCAAGCAGCCACCCGCTCTGACTCGGATTTTTCAGGTCATAATCAGCATGGCCGGCATAATGAATGAGGTCAAAATTAAACAGACGTTTTTTAATAAAATCTCTGTTTACCTCACTTGTTATCAGAGTAACTTTTACATCTTCCATCTGAAGCTGATCCCGAATCCTCTTTCCCTCTTCATAAGAAGCTTTAAGGTCGCTTCGGGGATCGGCAATTATTAAAATCCTGAACGGAAAACTTGGTCTTGTCTCCATTCTCTTTGCCACAATTTGCTGAGTCTTGACCATTCGGCCTATGTTAAATTTCTCGCAAAGAAAATGCTGCCCATCAAAAAGAAGTTCCCATGGAACATGGACCAGGGTATTATCAATCCTTAAAATCAGGTCAGAAGGAGGACATTCATATAATTGCGATTTGATGGACAGAGGAAATATTTCATTATAAAGGACCCTTCCCATCTGTTGCATCTCTTCTATTACAGATGTGGGTATTGCGCCCCTTCGAGAAACCATATTTAAAAGGTGCATCAGCTCATTGCACCTTCTGCTCAATTCTTCCGGTGAAACAGGGGATTCCTCATAATGTGTAAGGGTCTGCTCGCCTTTTGAAAGGCTGGTTTCGAGATGGGGTCCCTTTCTTATAATCTCTAAATATATTGCCTGTTTCATAGAGATCTTATCCTTAATTTAATTATATCTTTTTCATTGTCATGAAATAGGAGTTTATTAGTCATCAAAAGAGTAAACCTTTGTTCGGATACTTATTCTTCTCTTAAATCAAGGCTTACAGTGCCGATCTCATGACCTTCTTGGATAATCTTAATAATATATTTTTTAAGCTTGATATAAAAGACGGCTTCGCTATCATCCACAGAATTCAATTCTCTCCCTAAAGAAGATAGGATTAGCCTCATATTGGAAGGTGCCATCTGGGTTTGTGTGTCCACGGTGTTAATCATCAATTTATAAGATCCGTTTATTCGTTCAATCTGAGTATTTACGGTAATATTGCCAAATGGCTTTTTAACCTCAACATAATCGGTTTTCTTGTTCAATTCGGCGTCCCTGTTTCCCCTTACGGGCTCCAAAACAGGCAGAGGGGAAAGAATGGTTCCGCTGGTCCTTATAATATGTATAGTGTCTTTTGCAAATCCAAGTATCAATTCAAAGTAATTAGCCCTGGATTCAGAAATAAGATCTCTTACTCGATCCATTGTCTTTTGAGGAACCGTCAAATCCGCTTCTGCCTTAATGGCTCGCAATATCATCATTCTATCGAAGCACACAGAGCAGGCAGAGAGATGGGCCTCTAACTTTTTGATCAAATCCGGAGGAGATTTGTGATCAAGATAGTCTTCTAAAATCTCTTCATTAATACAGTCTCGATTGGGGTAAGAAGGGATCGAATCCTCCAGTTTCTTTCTCTGAACCCCGGCAATCAAAGCATCTAACTTATCAAGCTCATTGTTCATTGGGTCTCTCCAAAGGGAATACAGCATCAAAGTCTAAATGAAAACCCGGACTTCGTACAATATTCCGTTAATTTAATTAAATTTTTTAAATTTTGCCAAAACTTACCAAACCTTATATAAAAGGCCCTATAAAAGCCCTTAACTAACCAATCAATCTTTAACATGCACTTTCCTCATAAAAGTTTTAACTATAATCCTAAACATCATGTAGTTTCAAATGTATAGACGTGACTTATTCGGAATCACTTATGAATTTCTTAAGCTCAAGATATAAATTCTTTTTCTTTGCTATTTTAATAAGATTATTGATCATTCTAAATTTTAATTGATGAACCGCATTAAGCTTCAGATCCATAATCTCAGCAATTTCCGACAAATCATAACCTTCTTCGTAAACCAATTTAAACAGGTATTTGTGCCTTTCAGGAAGCTCCTCTTTAAGAATTACGATTATCTCCTTGAGCTCTCTACGATCAAATCCCTCATATTTATCATCGTCTGAAATCCGATATTGAATCTGCTCCAATTCCAGAAAATTCTTCTGCTCTCTTAAAAAATCTATGGAAATATGAAAGCTGATTTCCCTTAGATATGCTCCAAAGGAACGTTCATTCTGGCCCCTGAAATTTCTTAAGCGTCTGCATTTTTTGTCTAAAAGGGCCAAAAAGATCCGATTAAAAATCTCATCGGCTTCGTCATTATGAAAAAAATAATTATATCTCTTTAATGTCCTCAAGATATAGTTATATATAAGGCTTCCATATTTCTCCACAAAAGTATCCCATGCATCTTTATCCTTGTTGGTGCATTTATCCAAAAATTCAAGAAAATCCATATCTGGTTGCGAAGTGTTCATTAAAAAACCTCCAAATTAATTAAAATAGTACTATTAAATTATATCATAATAAGTATTTTATTCAATTTTGCTCCGATTTCGTTCCATACATAGTAAAAAACCTGAGATAGAGCCGAAGTTAAGGCATGTATTAATCTGATAAACCAAATATATTTTATTGGAATATCTATATAGAAATATAGAAATTTCAAAAGGCAAAATCAGGGATTGTTTTTGTTTTTTTTTTATGTTAATATAACTTTGTTTTTCAGTCAGGATTTTTTTCAACCTTTGAAAAAACATCAATAATCAGGGTCATTAATATTAATTTATCCTGAAATAAAATCTATAGATTCCTCAACTAAAACACTGTTTTAAAATTAACGGAGGGATACCATGCCTTTAGATCCAAGAAATCACAAAGATTGGGAAATTGCTGAAGAAGCAGAAAGCCGAATGAAGACTGTCTTTGAGCTGAGTGAGATGCTGGGCCTTCAGAAGGAAGAGCTAATTCCGATGGGTCACTATCTGGGAAAGGTTGACTTTGCCGCGGTCCTTAAAAGATTACAGGACAAACCAAATGGAAAGTATATCGATGTAACGGCAATAACCCCTACCCCTTTGGGAGAGGGTAAAAGTACAACCTCTATGGGCCTGGTCCAGGGGCTTGGGAAAAAGGGGATAAATGTCATGGGAGCCATCCGGCAGCCATCCGGAGGCCCGACCTTTAATATTAAGGGAAGCGCCGCAGGCGGAGGATTGGCTCAATGTATACCATTGACCCCTTTCTCGCTTGGATTGACGGGTGATATAGACAAGGTTACCAATGCCCATAATCTGGCAATGGTGGCATTGACATCCAGGATGCAGCATGAGGCAAATTATGATGATGCTCAATTAGCCAAAAGGAATCTAAAACGTTTGGATATAGACCAAAAAAATGTGGAGATGCGCTGGATTATGGATTTTTGCGCCCAGGCACTCAGGGATATCACCATCGGGCATGGAGGAAAAATGGATGGTGTCCTTATGCAATCCGGTTTCGCAATTTCGGTAAGCTCCGAGATCATGGCTATTCTGGCGGTATCCACTAGCTTAAAGAATATGCGGGAGAGAATGGGCAAGATCGTTGTGGCATATAATAAAAAAGGAGAGCCTATCACTACAAAAGATCTGGAAGTGGATGGCGCAATGACTGCCTGGATGGTACAGGCCCTGAATCCGAATCTCATGCAGTCCCTGGAGGGACAACCGGTTCTGGTTCACGCGGGTCCGTTTGCAAACATAGCAATCGGCCAGTCATCGATCGTGGCAGACCAGATAGCTCTGAAACTCTCAGATTATCTGGTTACGGAAAGCGGTTTCGGCGCGGATATCGGTTTTGAAAAATTCTGGAACCTTAAATGCCGCTTTAGCAGGCTCAAGCCGAATTGCGCAGTGATTGTTGCCACTGTCAGGGCGCTGAAGATGCATGGAGGCGGACCCAGGGTTGTACCAGGAAAACCCCTGGATGATGAATACATATCCGAAAATGTCGGACTCGTCGAAAAGGGGTGCGAAAACCTGATCGCTCACATAGAGACCGTTAAAAAAGCAGGGATCAACCCTGTTGTCTGTATCAATTCTTTCCATACGGACACGAAGACCGAAATCGCCGCCATCCGCCGCATAGCCGAAGAGACCGGAGCTCGCGTAGCCCTCTCGGAACATTGGCTCAAGGGTGGAGCGGGCGCGCTGGAATTGGCGGATGCCGTTATTGAGGCCTGCGAAGAAGAAAACCATTTCAAACTCCTGTACGAGGATGATACGCCTCTTGAGGAGAGAATCAGGCGCATAGCTGCCGAGGTTTATGGCGCTGACGATGTCAGCTATTCTCCAGAGGCCATGGCAAAGGTGGAAAGGATACAGGCGGACCCGAATCTATCCAGATTGGGTACATGCATGGTTAAAACGCATCTGAGCCTCACCCATGATCCGAGCCTTAAAGGACGTCCCAAGGGATGGACACTTCCTATCCGGGACATATTAACATATAGCGGGGCCGGTTTCGTGGTGCCAGTGGCAGGGAGTATCAAACTAATGCCCGGAACTGCTTCAGACCCGGCATTCCGCAGGATTGACGTCGACGTGGAAACAGGCAAGGTTAAAGGATTGTTTTAAAGAGGTAAAAATCAGCCCCTCCTCTTATTGGAAAAGACGGAGGGGTTGTTCAATCATGTTTTAGGTATTTCCATTACCCGGTTTTTAACTTCAGATTTTCCATCTGCCCCAATCTCCAGGCCGCCTTTTGACATGTTCTCGATCAATAGTTGAGGTGAAATTTAAAAACATTCAAAAAGGTTTAAAAAAATCGATTCAGGAGAATAAAATGGATCAAAAAAAAGAAACAAAAAAGGTTTTAGTTCTTGACGATGATCAGGTGGTTCTAAATACCTGCCGGGACATTCTGGAAGAGACAGACCTAGAGGTTATTACTACGACTTCGGCAGAAGAATGCTTCAATATTGCCAATGTTGGCGACATAGATCTGTTTGTTACGGACATAATGATGCCCGAACTGAATGGCGTCGAAGTGGTAAGACGTTTGAGAAAAACCAATCCGCACCTTACGGTTGTTGTGATTACAGGCTTTCCCTCAATGGATACCGCGCGGAAATTTATGAGGCTCGGTGCATATGATTATATCCCAAAGCCTTTCACTCCGGAAGAATTTCGGGGAACGGTCCTGCAGGCAATAGGCAGAAAGGACCCCAAAAAGGCTATCAGGGAGACGCTGGTACTGCAAATACTTGACCGTACCGCCGACGATCCTGATTTCCTGGACCGCCTTTATGTGGAGGGCACCGATGCCCTCAAGGACTATGATATAAGCTCAGAGGCAAAGGCGGCTATTGTTTCCGGCGATGTGAAATGGATAGAGGAAAATGTCGGGAAGCTTACGGAAAAACAGATGCTGGTATTGATTCAAAGGCTTGAAACTGAAATCTGGTAACAAGGGCTGAAAATGGCAAAGATTATTCTTGGTTGTTGGCAAGACAAGCTAATAGACAACCGCGACAAACAAACCGGGTCGATTGAGGATACGTTCCCTCAACTCGATTATTTTGATGATAAAAACCGGATCAAGGCCTTCGTTGGCTGGGATGGCTTTTTTTTATTCGACAATGACGTCCCGGTAATAGATATGCTTAGGGCATACGTGGAGAAGGTTCAGGAGGAAAGCTGCGGATATTGTACCCCATGCAGGGTTGGCACAAAAATAATCGCCGATAAACTGCGTGTCATTGTTGGCGGCCTGGGCCGGGAAGAAGACCTTGCGACAATCCGCAGGCTGGCTTGTGTGATAAGGGACTCATCCATGTGTGAATTGGGACATACTTCAATGAATGCCCTGTTGAAGGCCATGGATCTGATGCCGGAGAAATTCAAGGATGCAATTAGTGGAAGGTGTCCGGTTCAACGCGGTATTTTTCACTCTATAGCCACTGCACCCTGCATCGAGGAATGCCCCGCGCACCTGGATATCCCGAGTTACGTCGACGCAATAAGAGGAGGCAATTATTACGAAAGTCTTGCAATCATAGCACGCAGGAACCCGCTTGCAGGAATCTGCGGACGGGTTTGCGTCAGGCCGTGTGAATTCGCATGCCGGCGCGCGGAGCTGGATGATCCGATTTCCATTAAGTATCTGAAAAGATTTGTCAATGACCAGGTCCTTTCTTACGCGGCTACCCGGGCCAAACCAACAAAGGCAGCCCCGCTGACAAGCGACAAAAAGATTGCAGTGATAGGGGCCGGACCATGCGGGCTGACTGCCGCTGTTTTTCTTAGGCAAAAGGGGCATATGGTAGAAGTTTTCGAGGAGTTGAACGAACCGGGCGGTATGAGCGCTATAGGAATACCTGACTACAGGCTCCCCCGGAATGTGATCAGCGCAGAGGTGCGCCGCATTGAGGAAATAGGGGTCAAGTTTACATATGGAGTAAAGATAGGTCGTGACAGGACTTTAAAGGAGCTAAAGGAAAAATACGATGCCGTGCTTATAGCCATAGGCGCTCATGGGAGCAAGAATATCGGCATGGTGGGTGAGGATGCCCAACCGGCCGGTTATATACCCGGAGTAAAATTTCTGAAGGAAATTAATATATTACACCATATCGGGGAATTCGAGCGACCGGAAGGCAACCATATAGTGGTAATCGGAGGAGGCAATGTGGCCATGGATTGCGCGCGCAGCGCAAAGCGTCTGGGGTATTCGAAGGTGAGTATTTTATATCGCCGCACGGAAAAGGAAATGCCCGCGGATGAAGAGGAGATCCGGGACGCGAAGCACGAAGGGATAGAGTTCAACTTCCTGGTACACCCGAAACGGATTGAGACAAAGGAAGGCAGGATAACCGGCCTCACATGCGTGAGGATGGAACTAGGTGAACCCGATGCGTCAGGACGTCGCCGGCCTGTAGAGGTGCAAGGTTCGGATTTCCTCATCGAATGCGATATAGTGATCCCCGCCATTGGCCAGGTTACCGATTTCTCATTGCTCACGGATGATTTTTCTTTAGAGAAAACCAGATGGGGAACTATAGCGATTGATGAGGAAACCATGATGACCAGCCAGAAAGGCATCTTTTCCGGAGGTGATTGTGTGAGCGGCCCTAAGGCCCTCATAGATGCCATGGGTCAGGGCTTACATGTAGCACATTGCATCGATCAGTTTCTGCGCGGCGAAGAAATGAGCATAACTGAAAGCGAGCGGATGTTTCGTCTGATAAAGGCCATGGAACTTCCCAAATCGCCGATGAACCGTGTCGGGAAAAAACCGCGGTGTTCCCTTGAGATGAGACCGGTAGAGGAAAGGATCTCGGACTTTGAAGAGATAGAATGCGGATATACGCCTGAGGAGGCCATCCGGGAGGCCGAGCGATGCCTCAGGTGCTATCGCATCGCAATGTTTGTTACGGAAAAATGACACAAACGGACAAAGCAGTTATGACGGAAAAAAAGGTCAAACTTACAATAGACGGGCAGGAAGCAATCGTTCCGGAAGGAACTACTATACTTGAGGCTGCCCGAAAAATTGGTATTAAGATCCCTACGCTTTGTTATCATACTGCGCTCGCCCCTATCGGATCTTGCAGGGTATGTGTGGTTGAAATCGAGGGAGTGGACCGCCCTGATACCGCCTGCAACACGGAAGCCCTGGAAGGTATGAAGGTCGTAACAAGGTCAAGGCGCCTTTTTGATCTAAGGCGAGAGATTATCAAAATGATACTTGCACACCACCCTTTAAATTGTGCCCCGTGCCCCAAAAACGGGGAGTGCGAGCTTCAGGACCTGGCCTATGAATACGATCTCGCCCCAATGGACTTTAACGAATACCGGATAGAGATCGAGGAATTTCCATGGAAGCCGTATTCAACGCCGATACTGGATTATCACCCGCGGCGATGTATCCTTTGCGGACGC
This sequence comes from bacterium, assembly GCA_049472415.1. Taxonomy (GTDB): domain Bacteria; phylum SZUA-182; class SZUA-182; order DTGQ01; family JAFGSM01; genus JBLIRM01. Next base: position 11,481 of record JBLIRS010000058.1, read on the forward strand.
TGCGTTAAGGTATGTACTGAGATCCGTGGCCTTGGCGCCATTACCATGGAAGGTGCGGGTGCGAAAGCAGTTATACAGCCTGTGATGGCAGATGAGGACAAGAGCTTGCTCTGTATCTCCTGTGGGGAATGTATGCGTGTTTGCCCGGTCAATGCGATTGAAGAGAAAATGGGCGGGGTAAAGGGCAAACCCTGGGAGACGAAGAAGGTCCAGACAACCTGTGTGTATTGCGGGGTCGGTTGTCAGCTAGATCTCAATGTAGTGGATAACCATGTGGTAGCGGTTACCACCCGTGACAGCATAGGCGTTAACAAAGGCCGCCTCTGCTCTAAAGGGCGTTTTGGTTATACCTTTATACATAGTGAGGACCGGCTTACCCGGCCGCTGATACGCAACGAAAAGGGCGAGCTTGAAGAAACTACCTGGACCTCCGCTTTGAGGCGTGTAGCAACGGAATTCAAGCGCATAAAAAAGGAACATGGTCCTGATTCTCTTGCCGGGCTGTCCAGCGCCCGTTGCACAAACGAAGAAAACTATCTCTTTCAGAGACTGGTCAGGCAGGTCTTCGGCACCAATAATGTCGATCACTGTGCACGCCTCTGACACTCATCAACGGTGGCCGGTCTGGCCGCAGTGTTCGGGAGCGGGGCAATGACCAACTCCATCGAGGAAATCGAGAAGGCCGATGTTATCCTGATTACCGGGACCAATACCACGGAAAATCATCCGATTATTGCCCAGGGAATAAAACGGGCGGTTGAACGGGGCACTGCCCGCTTGATAGTGGTCGATCCCAGACGCATCGACCTTGTAAACCAGGCCAATTACTGGCTTCGCCAGAAACCAGGGACAGATGTCGCCTGGTTAAACGGCCTGATGCACTGGATAATAAAGAGCGACCTTCACGATAAAGATTATATTGCAGAACGATGCGAAGGGTTTGATGAACTTGCGGCGGAAGTGGAAAGATACACCCCTGAATATGTGGGAAAAATCACCGGCATACCTGCAGATGATTTAAAAGCAGTGGCAGAGCTTATAGGAAGGGCAAACCGCACAACCTTCCTGTACGCCATGGGGATTACCCAGCATACAACCGGCACGGACAATGTCAAATCCATTGCCAACCTGGCAATGATCACCGGGAATGTAGGAAGATACGCCACAGGCGTGAACCCGTTGCGCGGGCAGAACAATGTTCAGGGGGCTTGTGACATGGCGGCACTGCCCAATGTCTTTCCAGGCTATCAACCAGTCACGGATACCGATGTCCGGGAAAAATTCAAACGCATATGGAATGCGGAATCGCTTCCCGACAAACCCGGGCTGACGGTAACCCAGATGATTCCTGGCGTTTTCGAAGGAAAGATAAGGGGTATGTATGTCATGGGTGAAAATCCGGTATTATCGGACCCCAGCGCGAGCCACGCGGAAGAGGCGCTCAAAAAACTTGATTTTCTTCTGGCACAGGATATCTTCCTCACAGAAACAGCCAGGCTGGCCCATGTTGTGCTCCCCGGGACGACCTGGGCTGAAAAGGACGGGACATTCACCAACTCCGAGCGGCGTGTTCAGATGGTCAGAGCCGCCATTGACCCGATAGGCAATAGCTTTCCCGACTGGCGGATAATACAGAGGATAGCA
>JBLIRS010000059.1:0-12956 GCA_049472415.1 bacterium
GCTTATGCTCTCATCTCCAATACCGAGGGGGACTACAATGTGGCCGTCGGCTATTCCGCTCTCCACTTTAATACTTCCGGTAGCAATAATGTAGCAGTAGGAAGAGCGGCTTTAGCTGCTGATGATGAACCTACAAGGTCCGGTAGGGCCTATGAGGAAGAATATACCTGCGTAGGTGGAATGTGTTATTATACCGGCCGTCAATACACAAGTCAGTATGACCTGATGATGGGAAACATTTACCCTAACGTAACTGTTCAATATTCATCTCCTGATTGGGGTGGTATGCTGACCGGCTCTGCTTCATCTTATTCCAGAGGCAGCGGTACCGGAGGCCTTTTCACTGGACCGATAATGTCATTTCCGGTTTCTCCGATGTCTTATTATTTAGGTTCGCAAGGGTCACCTCAGTATCAAACTGCCTCATCCTATAGCCCGTGGACCGGAAGTATGAATTATACATCTTCTTATGCACCATTTGGATTTGGAGGATCGGGATTTATGCTGGGTCCTTTTAGGAATTATGGTTATAGCGGATATGGTGGCTATGGCGGATATGGCGGATATGGCGGATACAGCGGCTATGGCGGATACAGCGCTGCCAGCTATGGCGGTTATGGCGGTTATGGCGGTTATGGCGGCTATGGCGGTTATGGCGGATTCGGCGGTATCGGCTTTCCAGGAGGGTTTTGGTAAACCTTGTGAATTTAACTTAAGTAATCTAAAGAGCCCTTCCCTTTAAACAAAGGAAAGGGCTCTTTTTTAATAATCACATCTTGACATTCATTGTACTTTTTACCGACTTCCCACAATTAATTCCCTGGAAAACATATTTCAAAATATAATACTTTCTTTTGTTGACAACGCCTTGTTTTTCTATTTATACTTCCTCCCAGATATAATCTACAAGAAATTTAAGTTTATACCTTATTATGGAATCACTTATAAGACATATTTTTGATATAACGAAACAATATGGGGAAAAACCTGCTTTCATACATTATGAAAAGGGTGAAGAAAAAACCCTGTCATACAATGGATTCAGAAGACTTATATATGCCTTTTCACAGGCTATTATGGAAAAGGATATTTCGCCTCACAGCCCCGTTCTTCTTGTAGGGGAAAATTCTCCGAAGTGGCCTGCCGCTTATCTGGGAGCGCATCTTCGCGGGCACACTGTAATTCACGGAGATATCAGGTTCACGGAGATCGAGTTCAGAAATATCCTTAATTTTACTGGACCTTCACTCATTTTGTGTGAGAAAAAATTTGAAGGATTTTTTAAAGATCATGGGAAAAAGATCTTTCTGGATGATATCACCCCTCTATCCTCTGATAAAGAGATGAATATATCTCATCTGGATAACGGCCAGCCCATGTCAATCATCCTCACATCAGGCACCACCGGAAATCCAAAGGGGGTTATGCTCAGCGAATCCAATTTTATGTCCAATCTCAGGATGTTCGAAACAATGAAAGGGCTTGTATCTTCAAAGGACAAGGTTGTTGCCATACTTCCTCTTCACCATGTCTATCCCTTCACATGCACGGTTTTGGCACCGGTATATTTCGGTGCTACACTCATTTATCCCGCGTCATTGAAGGGAGAGGACATCTTCGGGGCCATCAAAAAACACGGAGGGACTATACTTATTGCCATACCGAGGGTCCTGGAGTTGTTTTGCAGCAATGTATTTGATAAGGTTTCGCTACTACCTAAGGGAAAAAAATTTTTTTTCGATGGCCTGTATCTTGTTTCAAGACTATCTGCTCATTCAGGGATAAGGTCCGGCAAGATCCTTTTCCGTTCTATTCACGGAAATTTTCCTTCCTTTCGTTACTTTGCCTGTGGCGGTGCGCCATTGGATGTTACGGTCCAAAAAAAGCTCAACACGATCGGATTTAAGATTATTGAGGCATACGGTTTGAGTGAGACATCCCCCATTGCCGCCATGAACAGCCTTAAAAGGCCTGTTCCAGGTTCTGTGGGGCAACCTGCCCCGGGTGTTGAAATAAAAATAGAAAAAAAGGATCCCATGCTGCTGCATGGTGAAATATGCATCAAGGGGCCCAATGTGATGATGGGATATTACAAGAGGCCTGATCTTACTGAAAAGGTCCTTATTAACGGGTGGTTTCATTCGGGAGACCTGGGTTATTCCGATCCAAAGGGAAATATCTTTATTACAGGCAGGAAGGACGAGGTTATCGTCCTGTCAAACGGCAAAAATATCTATCCTGAAGAGCTGGAAAAACATTACGGAGACAGTCGCAAAATAAAAGAGATCTGTATCGTTTTGTTGAAGGAAGGAACAAAAGAGTTTTTAACTGCGGTTGTCTATCCTGATAAGGAATTTTTTATTCAGCACAAGAATGCCAATATCTTCCGGGATATAAAATTCGACATTGAAACAGCCGCGCAAAAGCTCCCTTCTTATCAAAGGATTTCACGCATAGAGATCTTTAACGAAGAATTCCCGAAAACAGCCCTTGGAAAGATCAAGAGATATAAGATATTGAAAACAATTCACGAAAAGGCTTTATCTCCAGATGAAAACGAAGAAAGCGTCCCTTTTGAGGAACAAGACCATTTTCTGGCCTTTGTAAAGGATTTCCTGAAGCTTAAAAAGTTTCCGAAACTGAAAGACAATCTTGAAACGGATCTAGGACTTGATTCCCTGTCAAAACTTGAGATTCTTTCAGCTTTGGAAAAAAGATATGATATGAAGATAAGTGATGAAGAGGCCTCCGGGGCCTTCACGCTTGGTGATATCAAAAGGCTTGTTTCTGAAAGATCTCAGGTTGAAATGACAGCTCATGAAGCATCCCTGGAGGATAAGATACTTACTTCTCCTGATCCCCCTCTGGAAAAACATGTAAGCACAGGGAGAAATCCTCTGGCAATCCTGGCCCGTTTCTTTTTCCATCTATTATTCAGGATTGTTATCAAGATTTTTTTTAAAGCAAAGCTGGATGGTGCAGAAAATCTAAAAGACCTTCACCCACCTTTTATTATTGCCCCGAATCATGTTTCCTATCTGGACGCACTGGTTATTTACGGCATGTTTCCCTTTAAGATAGTCAATAATTGTTTTTTTGTTTCTTTACCTCAATATTTTGCAGTTTTTCCACTTTCCATTATTCGAAAAATCGGACGCATAATATTAACAGGGACCTGGGATACGTCGGTCATATCACTTCAATATTCTTATCAGGTATTGAAATCAGGTAGGATCATGTGTGTTTTCCCGGAAGGGGGCCGTTCCATCGACGGGAATATAGAAGGGCCCAAAAAGGGGATAGGCTATGTAGCAAAGCAGAGCAGCGCCTCCCTGCTACCGGTATATATTGCCGGCTCCGGAGCCCTTTTATCGCGTAAAAATCCCGGCCTCCACGGGACGCATATAAGGGCCTGCATTTTCCCTCCAATATACCCAGAAGGTGCTGTCGAGGATTTCCTGTCGGAATGGCAGAAAAAATTACAGAACTTCCATGATCAGAAAAAATCATTTCTCTAAATTTTTTCCATTTTGCCGTAATTGTTATTGTAATTTTCTGTCCCATATCATATAGAATTTAATCTTGATTTTTTAATCAAGAAAATTAAACCCTAAATTCAAAATCTTATTTCCTTAAACGACTTATTAATAATCTATTATTTTATGAGAAAGATGTTTCAGGTATCTAATGAAAAAAATTTTAAAATACTTTTTTATATATTGCCTTTTTTGTTTTATTGTTTTTTTTATCCAGCTTCATACAAAAAAACTTTATATCCCCATAGCAAATGCACAAATTGAGTATAGTCTCTTTAAAAGCTTTGCTCCTTTTGGCTTATATTCTCAATATCCTTACTATGCTTCATATCTGAATAATACTTGGAAACCGTATTTTCTTCCAACTGTCCCGGGGAACAGGTTTTTTTTATTCAATCCTTATGCGGCATCCTCCTATCCCATTGAATGGCAAACCTCAATACCCAATTCCGCGCCTGTTTTTTCACTGCCGTTTTTTTCTAATTCATATGAAACATTTTTTCCCAATAACTTTAATAACTTTAATAACTTTCAGTATGCAAATCCCTTTACTTCTTTCAATCAATTTCTTCCGTCTACTTCTGTACAATACATGATACCATGGAATAAAACTACTCCCCAGAATTTATTAAGCGCTCAGAATATTTCACCCTTTCCCAGACCGCAAAAGCTTTCTGAATATCCTATACCTGAAGATATTCCTCAGAAGAGAAAAAAGACGCTGAAAAAGGCTCTGGATTGGATCTTCGAAAACACAACGGATTTAACAGGTACTACCGCCTCGGAGATCGGTGAAGAGATAATGCTCTTTTACCAGCTTTACCGCAGGGCACAATCGCAAGAAGCAAGAGACTTTTGCAGAAAATTTATAGATTTCAGGATCAAACAGATAGTTGATTCCGGAAAGCTGAATAACCCTACTCCGGGAGAGACTACTGTATTTTTAAATGTAAGTGAGATAATGTTGAAGCTGGGGCTTTCCCCTTTTGACTACAAATCATTTATTAATCAGAAAGTATTAACAAATCCTGAAATCTTCAATCCCGGTTTCGACATATGGAATATATCTATTTTAGAAAGATTGGGATTCAATCCCCCTGCCCCTTTAATATCCCTTATACCAGACAGCTCTATTGTCGAGGAATTTCAATCCGGAAACCTGATTCACTTGTTGGACTATCAGGGTACAGACATTATCCTGATAAGGGCACTATTTTCCGATATTATCCATGAAATCTTTCCATTAACAGACTTCGGCGAAACCCCTTTAATGATGATCACCCCCGATCAGACTGAATTTTTAAAATATCTCATTGCCAAAGGTATTATTTATTTCATTGGGGCTGACGATTTAGACACGCTGGGTGAATTGCTGATATGCGCCAATATGATAGATATAAACGATCAATCACTATTAGAAGTTGCTTGCCAATTCATTATTGATAATCAAACAACAGAAGGCTCATTCGGTGAGATACAACGTTTCATTCAAATGGGGCGAAGCAACGCGTCACGGCACACAGTTTATGTAGCGGTCTGGGCCATGATCCTTTAACGTAAAAACATTTATTTCTACAAAAACATTCATCCCATTTGACAACCGTCTGAATTGGAATTCCATCTCATAAAAGTATTTATTCCAAAGTTCCGAATTATTAAGAAGTGAAATGATATTATGCTGAGATCAAGGCTTTAAATTATAACTAAATTATAAATGGAGAAAAAAAATGAAAAAAATAGCCATCATTCTAATTTTGGTTCTGGCTTTTTGTATTACCGCTCATGCATCTGATATTGAAATAGACCCTGCCAGAGGCTTACTCCAATCCGAATTTGAGGATATGTGCACGGAACTGGGTTTTGCCATTAATTATATGCCATTAACCCCTGCGGCGCCTCTGGGTATTTTAGGTTTCAATATCGGCATAGAAGGCACATTCCTGGATATAAAAGAAGCCAGCCCTTATTGGCAAAAGGTTACTACGGATTCCCCCCCTGATTATTTCCCGATACCAAAGCTGCATATACAAAAAGGGTTGCCCTTTAAAATTGATTTGGGTGCAATATACTCACAGATTGCAGGAACGAATGTCTCTTTAATCGGCGGCGAAATAAAATGGTCCCTCTTAAAGGGCTCAACTGTCACTCCTGCTTTTTCATTAAGAGGATCTTATACCAGACTTAATGGCGTGGACACAGTGGATCTGGAAACAATGGGATTTGACGCATCAGTCAGCAAAGGGTTTGCTATTTTAACCCCTTATGCAGGTGTAGGTCAGCTCTGGATTAAAGCAGAGGAAAAAGCAGGCATAGGCCTTTCAAATGCAAATGAGCAGTTGACCAAGGTATACGCGGGTATCAAATTCGATCCCTTTCCTCTGGTAAGCCTCACGGCAGAGGTTGATTACGCTGAAATAATGGCCTACAGCTTAAGATTTAGTGCGAATTTCTGATATTCAGATTTATTAGGGCTGAAAATATCCTCTCTCTTTAAGATATTCGTTTATCTTATCTGAAAGACACTCCAACTCTTTCTTAAATTCAACAAAATCTTCCTCAATAAACTCATATACCGGATTATAGTCAGCCTCTTCCCTGTATTTCATTAATCTGGCAAAGAGATGAGCATCCTTTGTATCAAACGGGCCTTCCTTTACAAAATGAAGGCTGAAAATCCTGAGGACACCTTCGTGACTTTTTGGTTCTAATCCCTTTGTCAGAAGTAGGGCCCTGATGATATGAAGCATGGAATAATAGAGACGGGATACTGCGCCTGAAATATAGTCATTTTTATAAAGAAGATTTGCTTCAGATAGGATTTCGGAGGCTTTGTCAAGTTCGCTTTTGATATTCTTCCTCTTGTTCTCTTCTGTCATAATGGTATTCCATCCCTTTCTATATCAAGGGCTATCCTTCTTTCTTTCTTTTTTAGAGATTCAAAAACTTTATCAGACAACAAAAGGACTGAAAGCGGTGTGGAGTATTTTACCTCTATATCACAAATTATACTGAGAATTTGTTTTTTCAGCTCCCTTGAGAGACCTTTAACAATAATGGCAATATCTGTATCCGAATTGCTGTCATAATCCCCTTTTGCTTTTGATCCGTATAAATTAAAAAAAATAAGATGTTCACCAAGAAGCGTATCAAGAATCTCTTTCAATTCGGCGATTGCTTTATTTTCATCAGATGAAAGATTAGGATGCATCATATGATAGACTATACTGAATACAAGAATACAAGTCAATTCCATAACTCTTTGTCAATGCATTTTACCTGAGCTCAATAATGAATTACTTATTCAAATTGAGCTTTTTTCTTTTCAATTAATGACACGACACTAACTTTAAAATGAAATAATTTCCATCTTTCTTTTACGGATATTTTGTTTTTGGTATAATCATATGTATTGAAATCCGTATTCTTAATTTTAAAATTTGCATTTCCAATTCAGCGCTTGCGGGCTTATGATCATTAAAATAAATACTTATACAAGGCGGCTTCAATGAATAAGGAACTCCTTAATACCAGAGAATTAGCGCAATATTTGGATATTAACGAAAAAAAGATCTACAGCCTTATTATGGAAAAGGGATTGCCTGCCACCAAGGTCACCGGGAAATGGCTGTTTCCCAAGCACCTTGTGGATATATGGATAGACAATAATATTCAAAATTATCCCTGGATGAAGGACAAAAAACCGGAAACCTTCAATGAAGCCCTGATCATAACCGGCAGCAATGATATTCTTTTGGGTAATATATTATCCTTTTTTCAGAAAAAAAACAGGGATATCCTCCCCCTTTACAGCAGCATTGGGAGCATGAACGGAATTAACGCCCTGAAAAAGGGCTGGTGTCATATATGTGCCTCCCATATACTCCAAAAAGAGGACGAAGAATATAATACTTCATACATCAAAGAGGTATTTAAAGAGGAATTTATAATAGTAAATTTTGCTTTTAGAACCCAGGGGTTGATTCTGCCGGTTAATAATCCCAAGCATATCAAAGGTATTGAAGATCTCACAGGGCCGGATATAAAGATTGTTAATCGCCAATCCGGCACAGGCACAAGGCTCCTGCTTGAATACGAACTGGAAAAACACGGAATAAACCCTCAGGATATCCAGGGATATGATAATATCTGTTTGAGCCATCTGGATGTTGGTATTGAGATATTATCGGGCAGGGCCGATATTGGCCTGGGAATACAGGCCGTTTCAGAGATGTTCGGTCTGGATTTTATTTCCTTGAGGAAGGAAAGGTTTGACCTGATTATCAGGAAAGAAATCTTTTCTGATTTTAAGATACAGACATTCATCAATTTTTTACGATTAAAAGATACCATTGAATACGGTAAAAGATTTGCAGGTTATGACTTAAATGATATGGGAAGGATCGTTTACCAGGGATAGTGGTAAACTAAAGCAGATGCACCGAAGATGCCTTAAAGGTAAGATAGACATGTGAACCAACATTCAAATCCATTTCCTTTAAAGATACGGCCGTAATCAATGCCCTGAATATCTCCGCAGACCCGACCTCAAGCAGAATACTTCCTCCCTGATCGGTAATATTCGTTATAGTACCCTCAAAAAGATTCCTGGCGCTGGAGACAAAAGGTTTTTTTGAGACAATGATATCTTCGGGATCTATTGCGATATGTCTACAATTCGTGCATTTGGCATCCGCTGAGATCCATATCTGAATTTCTCCTGTATCAAAGCATAGCCCCTTCTCTTTCATATAAATATTGCCTGCAAAAAGATTATGCATGGCAGAGGGGACCAAAGATCCGTCAAAGATTGAAATCACAATCTCTGCCATTCTGTAAGCCTGTGAAAGATTGTGGCTGGTCATTATGATCGTGGTTCCCTGCTCCTTATTTATCCTTGAAATGATTCCTTCGAAACGGCGCATGTGCCGCAAATCAACATTGGCAGTAGGCTCATCCAAAAAAAGCACAACAGGCACCAGAGCCAGTGCCCTTGCCAGTGCCACCAACTGGGCCTCACCACCGGAGAGTTCTCTTGCCGCCCTTTTTTCAAAACCGGAAAGACCCACCATCTCCAGGGCAACCCGGACCCTTGCTTCCCGTTCCTTCCTTGGAAGCTTTCTCGGGTACAACCCGTAAGCCACATTTTTGCCTACGGACATATTGAAAAGATAAGGATTTTGAAGCACCATGGTCATTGATTTTATTAATTTCTGACTGAAATCATCATTATATCGAATATGGCGTCCTTCAAAGAAGATCTGCCCTTCGGATGGCTTGAATAAAAGACTCATGATTGAGAGAAGTGTGGTCTTGCCTGACCCGTTAGGGCCAACTATGCAATAAGTCTTTCCCTTTTCAATAAAAAGCTCCGGAACATCAAGGGCCTTTTTCTCATTATAAAAGTGGATAATATTTTTCAGCTCGATTATTTTCATATCCTCTAGTCAATACCGCCTAAGGATTCATGATTTTTTCATCTGAAAATAATGAAACATTATATTTATTGTAAAAACAGTAAGCATAAGGAAAAATCCAAGTGCAAGCCCGAATCCGAATTCCCCTTTACTGGTTTCAAGGGCAATAGCCGTTGTCATTGTCCTCGTATAGTATCTGATATTTCCTCCCAGCATCATCGCAGAACCGATTTCTGATACAGCCCTGCCATACCCCACAATAACAGCCGCAATCAGGGCAAACCTTGCTTCCATCAGAACAGTCCATGTTGTCCGGACCCTCCCGGCACCAAGTGTCCTTGCTGTCAGAACGGCCCTGTGATCTACCGATTGAACAGCAGAGACCGTAAGGTTTATGATTATCGGCAGTGACAGCACAAATTCCCCGAGTATAACGGCCTTTGGCGAAAACATGAGGTTTAAAAAGCCAAACGGCGCGCTCCTTGACAGAAATGAATAGCCGATGAGGCCAACTACCACAGTGGGAAGTGCCATGGCTGTATTAAGCAGGGTTATTAAAAAAGACCTGCCCCTGAATCTCTTCGACCCCACAACAAAACCAATGGGTACGCCTGTAACGACGGCCAGCAATGTTGCAATTAGAGAGAATTTAAGTGAGCGTAATACAATGCCGTAAACCTCACTATCAAGAGAAAGGATTAACCGGATAGATGTTTTTATGGCATTCCATAAAAAAGGCATATCTTTTTATCCCAAAATTATAAAATTATAAAAAATTTATGCAAAAATTGACCTATAATAACTTATATTGACAAAAATGAACATTTTAAGTAATAATATCCAAAGACTCATGGGAATTCAACTTAAATCATAAGCATACCTTGAACATATATTTAATGGCCCTGAAGGAGGTGATCCAATACCCCTCTATTTTATCCAAATCCCAGCTTGCCAGAATCATATCATATAAAACAAAATTCATGATAATACAAAGAAAGGACATACATAAAATGAAAAAATTTGCTTCAGTTATAATGGTTATGGCTATTTTATTCGGAATCTGCTCATTGGTAAATGCTCGGACACAAAGGTTAAAGATCTCCAGTACCACGAGCACGGACAATACCGGCTTGTTCGGGGTATTGAATCCCCCTTTTGAAAAGATGTTTGATTGCCGTGTGGATGTCATTGCACAGGGAACGGGAAAGGCGCTCAAGACGGGTGAAATGGGTGACAGTGATGTTGTTTTTGTTCACTCCAGACCAGCGGAAGACAAGTTTATCCAGGATGGATACGGTGTCAACAGAAGGGATGTGATGTATAACGATTTCATTATTGTCGGCCCCAAAGAAGATCCTGCGGGCATAAAAGGGCTTGAGAACGCCTCCGAGGCCCTTAAAAAAATCGTGGATAGCCAGTCCAAATTCATTTCCAGGGGTGACGACTCAGGCACCCATAAAAAAGAAAAAGAAATTTGGGAAAATACAGGCATCAAACCCGAAGGACAATGGTACATAGAGGCCGGCCAGGGTATGGGTGCGGTTCTACAGATCGCAAATGAAATGAAAGCATACTCCATTTCTGACAGGGGGACCTATCTTGCGTATAAAGATAAAATAGATCTTGATATTCTAACCGAAGGAGATCCCTCCCTTTTCAATCCATATGGCATAATGGCTGTGAATCCCGCAAAACACCCCACAGTAAATTATATTCTGGCCATGGCGTATATCGGTTGGGTAACCTCTCCTGAAGGACAAAAAATCATCAGGGAATTCGGAAAGGATAAATTCGGCCAGCCTCTTTTCATACCCGTGGCAGTGCCTTAAGCCGTCGGATATTTAAAATTCTTAAAGGTCCGGACACGAAGACATAATGGCATTATGTCTTTGTGTCTGCAATTTTACTATTTTTTTTCGCGGCTTTGCGCCGAAACAAAACTTTTTGTATTATTATAACTTCTCCATGAAAATCTATTTTTTTGACTTTTTTGGGTGGCCATAGGGTCATTTTTTCAAACAGGGGTATAGAGATAGCGCCAAATAATTATAAATCCTCATCCGGTCTCATTTGTTTTGCCCATAGGGGAGCAAGCGGGCATGAGCCTGAAAACACCTTATTATCCGTAGAAAAGGCTATATCTTTAGGGGCGCAATGGATTGAAATCGATGTATATGCCGTAGAAGATGAGCTTGTGGTAATCCATGATGAAACACTGGAGAGAACAACGAATGGTAAAGGATTCGTTGCTAATCGATCACTTGAATACCTGAGATCGCTCGATGCCGGGAAAGGGCAGAAAATTCCCTTATTAAAAGAGGTCTTTAATCTAGTGGATAATAGGGCCGGAATAAATGTCGAGCTAAAGGGCCCAAACACCGCCTCACCCGTAACTGCATTGATCCATGAATATATAAAAAATCACAACCTGACATTTGACAGGATAATCGTATCCTCTTTTAACCATGATGAATTAAAAAAGGTTAAGGCCTTTCAGCCTGACATTAATATAGGGGTCCTGATATCTTCGATTCCAGAGCATTTTGTCCGGGTTGCGGAGAATGTGGGCGCGTATTCGGTCCACATAAGCAAAAGGTCTGTAAACAAGCAGTTTGTTGATGACGCGCATGAAAGAGGGATCAAGGTCTTTGTCTATACAGTAAACTCCGGCGAAGATGTTGCGCTGATGCAATCTCTCGGTGTGGATGGTATTTTTACCGATTATCCAGAGATTTTGTCATTGCCAGGAAGCCAGTCCCGGGCATAGAGCCTTGAAGTGAAACTCCTTTTAATACAGCCACCGATCCAGGATTTCTATGATACGGATATACGGCTTCAGCCTCTTGGACTGTGCTACCTAAAGTCAGTCATAAAAAAATACCATCCTGACATACAGGTTGTTATAAAGGATTATCACAAAGGCTGGGGCAGACACACAATCAGAATTCCTGCTGAATTATCCTATCTTAAGGATTTTTATAAATATCCGGATCAGAGCCCTTTCTCCGCTTTTTATAATTATTACCATTTCGGCGCCCGGTTTGAAACAATCGCGGAGGATGCAGCAAGAGAAAAACCGGATCTTGTGGGCATCTCTGCCAATTTTTCTCCATACTACCGTGAAGCCCTGTGTTGCGCCGAAGAAATCAGGCAAAGGATCAATGTGCCGATCCTTGCCGGAGGGGCACATGTTTCAGCGGCCCCGGAATCAATCATCCGCCATCCTGCTATTGATTTTATAATACAGGGTGAAGGTGAAAGACCTGTTGTTGAATTTTTAAAGGCATATAAAAATGGCAAGGGATTTGATCATATCTCCAATTTAGGCTTCAAACAGGATGGCAAGCTGATAATAAATCCGGTTAAGGATAATTTTCCCATCGATGAATTGCCATTTCCGGACCTGTCCGATCTTGGCCCTGACCGCTATCTTTTTTCCGGCGCCCCCATATGCTTTATAATCACTTCAAGAGGCTGCCCGCATCACTGCACCTTTTGCTCTGTGCATCAAACATTCGGAAGACATTACAGAAAAAGGGACCCGGACCTTGTGCTCAAGGAGATATCCCTAAGGTATGAGGAAGGATACCGCGTGTTTGATTTCGAGGATGACAACCTTACCTTTTACCAGGATGAGATGAAATATATCTGCAGCAAATTGTCCGGCCAATTTGCGGGAACAGGGGTCAGATTCCTCGCAATGAACGGGATCTCTTACATGAGCCTGAATGAAGAATTACTGGAATATATGAAAAAGGCCGGCTTCAGCCATCTGAACATATCCCTTGTCAGCTCTAATCAGTCAGTCCTTGATAATACGCAGCGTCCGCACAGTATGGATAAATATATCGAGGTGGTGCATAATGCAAGCAGGCTGGGCTTTCAAATCGTATCTTATCAGATACTTGGGCTTCCGCATGAAAAACTGGAATCAATGATTAATACCTTAACACTCATGGCAGAATTACCCGTTCTCATAGGGGCATCAATCTTCTATCTCACACCG
>JBLIRS010000006.1:0-23574 GCA_049472415.1 bacterium
AGATTGTCAGCTCTGTAAGCGGGCCGTCTGTTATTGTCAGACATGTACAGTTTCCCCCGATGAGCCAAAAAGAGCTCATTCAATCTTTGAAATGGGAGGCGAAAAGTTATATACCCTTCCCGGCAGATGAAGTAAATCTTGATTATCAGATACTGCCCGGAAAGAATGAAAATCATGGTATGGATGTTATACTTGTGGCCGTGACAAAGAAGCTGCTGCATTCACATCTGGAAATACTAAAAGATGTTTCGATAGAACCGGATATTGTGGATATAGCCCCTCTTGTTCTTATTAACACTTATTTGGCTGCACATCCTGACAAAAAGCATAAAACCGTAGCGCTGATGTACATTGGCGCACAGTCGAGCCTTTTGAGCATTTATAGGCCTGGTAGTCTGTTTTTTACCAGAGACATTAATATCGCGGGTGATGCATTTACAAAACATATCCAAGCGAAATGGAATATCTCTTATGCTCAGGCCGAGTCCATAAAGCACGGAGAAAATGTTGTGGATGATGAATCATTCGCCCGGAACAAGGAAGTACAGGAGGTCCTTAAACCCGTAATAAATGAATTAATAAAGGAGGTTCGGCGATCTCTGGTTTATTATGACAATCAAACAGGTAAAATGGGGTTCGGTAACCTTGTATTGACCGGAGGAGGGGCACTTCTTGCCGGCATATCCGAGGTTATAGGTTCTGAATTAGGACTGGAAGTGGAATTTCTGGATCCTTTTAAGAGGCTTCATGTGGATGAAGCCGGACACCCCGAACTCTTAATGAAAGAGCATGCAGAAAGACTTTCACTAAGTTTGGGTCTGGCATTGAGGGGTATTATATGAAAAAATCTATCTTTAATATCAATATCTATAAACCTGAAAGAAAAAAGAAAAAGGAGTGGAAACTTCCTTACAAAGAGATATACAGCGGTATAATGATTTTGATCTCACTATTTTTATTATTTATTGTATCTATTTACTTATTCTTTGTCCTCCATATACCACAGGAGAGAAACCTGAAAAAAGCCTTGTCTAAGGCCAAAGAGATGGATCTTAAGCTTCAGGAAACTAAGGCTGAGGCTATAAGCCTAGCAGAGAAAAAAAAATTATACCTTCAAATAAGAGAGGAAAGTGTCTCCTGGCCGGAAAAGTTAGTAGCCCTGAGTCAAAATCTATCCGAAAAGATCTGGTTTTCCAGTATAACATTTTCGGGCCGCGCAGATACAAACAAAGGAGGGCAAGATCTTCTAATTTTGGGACAGACTTTTTCCAGTTTATCGGAGGAGAATCTGGACCAGATAGGGGATCTTATCATAGGGCTCAATCGAGCCGAGACGTTTAAAAGGGATTTTGAACCATTACGTTTGGAATATACACAAAAATCCGAAACGGAGTGGGGAGTGATCCAGTTTCGGATCATTGGAAAGGCTAAAGATCTTTCTTTATAAAACAATAACCCGGAAGGAGATTTGCTTTTGATGAAAAAAGGTGGCTTTTCTGTCTTGGTCATAAGCCTTATTTTAGCTCTTATAATATCAACGGCTTACTATTTTTTCTCCTATAAACCAAAGCAGGACGAATTTTTTAGGGTTAATAAAAAAATCCAGGACCTGGAATCGGAACTCAGGCTTCAGGAAAATTCTATTGTCAGGGATAAGGAGGCAATTGCCCAAATGAAGCTTGGGCAAACCAATCTTAATTATTTTATGCGAAATGGGGTCACCGGCGAAGAAAAAATCCCCTTCTTCTTAAGGGAATTAAATAAGATAGCTAACACTCTGGGAATTCAATTGATATCAGTCTTTCCTGTCGCTCCCGAAAATAAAACAGGTTATATTAAAGAGGCTTTTGAGATAAAATTAAAAACGGATTTCAAAAGATTATTACGGCTTCTGTTGTATCTTCAGGACAACCTGGGTCTTAATATAGACCAGTTAAAAATGGAAATGACGGAAAATGATGGGGCTTTTGAGATAATTTGTTTGATGAAGATAAACACTATAGATATGATAAACAAAGAGGACCAAAAAGTCGAAAATCTCGAGGGTTTAAGGGCATTACATATTAAATCCGAGCCAAAGCTGCAAGATATAAAGCTGGATCCAGAACAAAATCATAAGAATCGGCTCGCAGTATCTAATATATTCAAAAAAGAATTCAGGGACCCTTTCGAAAAGCCGCTAAAAATCCTGGAGATACAGGAAAAATTAAAACAAATGGAAACTGAATTAGCAGAGAGTCAACTGCTGGGCATTATCGACTTTGAAGGACAAAAACACGCAATTATCGGGCGTAATACTGTAAAAAAGGGGGATCGGATCTTTAATATGGATGTCCTGGACATTACTCATGACAAGGTAGTCCTGGGAATAAGAGAGATCAGATTTACCTATAAAATAAAGAATGATGGCAGTTAATATAATGAAGAAGCGAGGAGAACCTTAATTATGACGGGTTATAGTAAACAAAAAAGAGTGTTAGGCTATCTGGCTGTAATGCTTTTTCTTTCAATGTGTTTGTCTGTTTCTTCTTATGCGCAGCTCAGAAGAAGATACCACGGTATTGATCTTGACTTGCCCATGAAACAATGTTCCATGGAGATACGTGGTGCGGATGTCGCTGATGTTTTAAGGACATTTGCCGATCAATATAAACTTAATCTGGTTCTTGGCAGTGACGTATCGGGAAAGATTGATCTGATTCTGAACAAAGTGCCTGTGGATCAGGCATTTTTAACCATATTGCGTACTGCCAAACTTGCCTATATCAAAGAGGGCAAGATTTACAGGATTATGTCCCTGCAAAAGATAGCTGAAGAAAACAAGCTTCGGGAAGAATCCGTAGAGATGGAAACAAGGGTATTCAGGCCAAATTACGCCAGCGCAAAAAGGCTGGCGGATGGTATGAAGAATATTTTGTCCAAGCGGGATGGGGCTTTTATTGATGCGGATGAAAGAACCAATACCATTGTAATCAAGGACATTTCCCAAAAACTGGACGAGATGGAAGCCCTTTTCCGTCTCCTGGATATTGAAAAGGTTACGGCGGTTCGCCCTGTCAAGACAGAGGTACTCACATTAAAATTTGTCGATGCCGCAGAGATGGGGGAAAACATAAAGGCCCTGTTGTCCGAGGCTGGAAAGGTTGAAGTAAATCAAAAGAAAAACTCTCTAATAGTGTTGGACTTGCCGGAAAATCTTGGGCAGATAAAGACATTGGTAAATGAGATTGATATGCCCTCCCGCCAGGTGCTTATCGAAGCCAGGGTTGTTGAAACAACGAAAAATTTCATCAAAGACCTTGGTATACAATGGGGAGGGAAATATACTGCGGGCCCTCCATCGGGAAAACTGTTTCCTAAGACCACGATAACTGGTGTAGCCGGAGATTTAACAACCGAAACAACAGAAAATTTTGCTGTCAATCTCCCTATTTCGGGGGGAACTTCATTTGGAGGCATAGGTGTTTCATTGGGGCATCTTAAGGACAAATACTTTTTGGACATACAATTAAATGCTATGGAATCGAAAGGGGAAGGCAGGGTCTTGTCAAATCCCAGGATTTCTACCCTGGACAATACAGAGGCGCTCATTGAAATAGGCTCCAAGATACCCTTTTTAGTGCGTGAAGAGCAAACGGATAATGTAGATACTTACAGAGTCATTTATGAAGACGCTTTTACCACCCTTGAAGTAGTTCCGCACATCACTGCTGATGACCGAATAAAGATGAAGATTAATGCCAGTAAGGACCGCCCCGATTTTTCTAAAACAGTTTTGGGTTATCCCCTGATATCCCGAAAAGGCGCCGAGACCGAACTGATAGTAAAGGATGGTGAGACTGCTGTAATAGGTGGCCTTTCCATCTCCGACAAATCAGAGGTTCAAAACGCGGTCCCATGGTTTGCCGACCTGCCATTGATTGGCGTACTTTTCAAGAGCAAGTTTAAATCCAACAATTATGATGAGCTTCTGATCTTTATCACTCCCCACATAATAGAAAACTAATCAGGGATGGCACAGAAGAGGTATATAGCCGGATATAACCAGATCGGCGAGTTGTTAATCCAGGAAGGGCTTATTACTGTAACCCAGCTTGAACAGGCTTATAATAAACAAAAACGAACGGGTGAGAGGATCGGTGTCATACTGGTCAATATGGGTGTAATATCCGAGCATGATCTTTTAAAGGCCCTTGCAAGACAATTAAATATAGACTATGTCCCACCTGAAAAATTTTCCATGATAGATCCTGACCTGGCAAGGCTTATACCCGAACATATTGCCCGAAAACATCTGGTAATCCCCTTTATGAAAAATTTCGATTCACTGACGGTGATTATGGCCGATCCCTTCGATCTGCTGGCCATCGATGATATCCAGAGGATAGTTGGCATGAATATTAAGCCTGCCATAAGTTCCTGAAAGAATATCGAAGCTGCAATTACCCGCATCTTTATCCCAAAGGAAGAAGGGAAAATACTGGAGGTCCTGAAAGACCTTCAGTCAATTCATCTTGAGGTTGAGGAAAAAAGGGAGGAAGAAGGCCTTGACCTGGAAAAGGTTAAGGAGCAAGTGGAGGAAGCGCCGATTGTCAAGCTGGTCGACTATATTATTACCAATGGTATAAATAGACTGGCCAGCGATGTTCATATCGAACCCCGGGAAGATCACGTCCTCATTAGATATAGGATAGACGGGGTCTTGTATGATATAATTTCTCCACCCAAAAATCTTCAGATGGCTATAACTTCCAGGATCAAAATCCTATCCAATCTTGATATTGCGGAAAGAAGGCTTCCCCAGGACGGTCGTTTTACTATAAGGTTTAACAACAGGGAAATAGATCTCCGTGTCTCATGTGTACCGACTATTTTTGGAGAAAAGATAGTTTTGAGGTTATTGGAAAAGACGGCCTTTAGCTTTCAGCTTGAAGAGCTTGGACTGGACACACACCAGTTTGAAATCTTTAAACAATTCATGTACGTCCCCTATGGAATGATTCTTCTTACCGGTCCCACAGGGAGCGGAAAATCCACCACCCTTTATGCAATGCTGTCAAGGATACGCTCCCCGGAAAAGAATATCATTACTATCGAGGACCCTGTAGAGTACCAGATCAAAGGTATAAACCAGATTCAAGCTAATTTCAAAACTGGTTTCACCTTTGCCAATGGACTGCGTGCGATTCTCAGGCAGGACCCTGATACAATAATGGTTGGAGAGATCAGGGATATAGAGACTGCTGAAATAGCTATCCGTTCTGCATTAACGGGTCATATGGTTTTTTCCACTTTACATACCAATGATGCCATTGGTACTGTTGTACGTTTGGTTAACATGGGAATCGAGCCGTTTCTTGTATGTAACTCACTCACGTTGGCTGTAGCACAAAGATTGGTTCGTCGTGTATGCCTTAAATGCCGGGAGGCATATGTACCAAGTCCAGCCCTTCTTGAAAGTATCGGCCTTAAACCCAATCAAAAGGAAGAGATACTTTTTTATCGCGGCAAAGGTTGTGCTTCATGCAATCAAACCGGCTATAGAGGTCGTGTGGGAATCTTTGAAATCATGGTCATGTCTCAGGAAATACGCAACCTTGTACTTCAAAACGCTCTGCCAAGTGTTATAAAACGAAAGGCCCTTGAAAAAGGCATGACTACTCTTATGGAAAGTGGGTTAAATAAGGTTATCCAGGGGATAACTTCCATTGATGAAGTATTGAGCACCTGTGTGGAAGAGGAATAGCTATTGCCCAAAATTAGAATTGCTGATATATTTCTCATATGCTTTTATTAATCCTTACTATTTGTTATAGTAGAGTCTCAATGAGCACTTAACAAACTGTACATGAAGGAGAAAAATCTTGCCTTATTACATTTACAAGGCCCGGGAATTTAATGGTAGGACTATCTCGGGAACAATGGAGGCTGAAAACGAGGATGAAATAATAGAAAGGCTGCACCGAAGAAACGCCGTTCCGCTATCAGTTACTCTCAGCGATGAAAATATAAAGAAAAGTCCTTTAAGGGAAAACCTCCTAATCAGCCTGAAACGTTTCTCCGCACATGTCAGACTTCAGGATTTACTGTTATTTACAAACCAATTATCTGCAATGTTCGGTGCGGGTATACCTATCTCAAAAAGCATCCAGTCTATTGCTAATGACACAAAAAAAAAGTCTTTTCAGGAGATTATAACTGAAGTATACCGGTCTATAGAAGCCGGCGATGACCTGTCACAGGCCATGGCCCGCTACCCCTCAGTATTCAATGAACTGTATGTTAGTCTGGTCCAATCCGGGGAGGTAAGTGGCACTCTTGGTATTATCCTTCCTCAGCTCGCCTCATATCTGGAAAAGACCATTGAAATCCGGGGACGTGTAAAGGCAGCTATAACATACCCTATAGCGATTATATCTTTCGCTATTCTGGTTATTTCTTTTCTAATAGTGTCAATTGTCCCAAAATTTGGTGTCATATATCAACGGCTAAAGGCACCGTTACCCCTTCCGACCCAAATCCTTCTTAAAGGAAGTTTATTTTTAAAACAAAATTTTCTTATATTAATATTTTCTTTTTTGTTGTTGTTAATCCTTTTTTATTCTTCACTACATACAAAAAGGATTGGGTTCTTATGGGATAAAGCAAAGCTGCGTTTACCCATATTTGGCCCTCTGATTATTAAAAGCACACTTGCAAAATTCACTAAAACACTATCAGTTCTTCTGCACAGCGGGATGCCTATCATCCAGTCCATCCAAATTGTGTCCAATTCGGTAGGCAATCGATATCTGAAAGAGGTGCTTGATAAATGTTCAGTTGATATACAAAAAGGCGCATCCGTCTCACAAGCATTTTCGGAATCGCGAGCATTCCCTAACTTATTGATACAGATGATGTCTTCCGGTGAAGAATCCGGGACCCTTCACATCATGCTGGAGAAGACCTCTGATTTTTATCATCAGCAGGTTAGCAGCACTGTAGCTTCGCTTACCTCCATTATTGAACCTATATTAATAATCATTATCGGTGGTGTCGTGGCATTCATAGCTCTTTCTATTTTTCTGCCGATATTTAAAATGGGGGGCGCCCTTTAAGAGATATAACAATTAAAAATTTTAAATCATGGTGGAATTCAGAAAGTATACTGCAAAAACAAAAAAGGATAGTATTAATGTAATAGTCTATGTCTCGGGCTATAAAATTCTCGGGACTGTTTACCTTCCCTTGGGCGGGAGATTGACGGACTTTTTAAACACAAAGGGTCTTGGCGCGGAAGGAGAGGTTTTTATCCCTGTTACCGATGCAAGTATCTATAATATTTCAAATGACAGCCTCATTCATTATACCCCATTTTTAAGTATAAATAAGGAAAATATATTGTTTATTTTTCCTCAAGAAGAGTCTACGAAAGATGAAAAAGAAGAAACTTGACACTAAAAACAAAATGCCATAGGATCAAAACGAAAAGATATAAAAGGGATTAGTCATGAACAGACATTTTCTTAGAATAATTATAAATACGCTAGTCATTTTGACGGCCTTTGTCTTTCTGGGATGCCAGTCAAAGGTTGTAAAAGACACCATTCAAAGGGACCTGGATGACTTACAGAAACAGATATTCGAGCTACAGCAGGATCAAGCGTATATTAATACAAAGGTGGAGCAGACATCTACTCATCTTTTATATTTAAACGAGCGGTTGGAGAAAAAAGAAAAAGAGCTGGAGGATGTCATTAGGAATCAGGAAAAACTTAAGCAGGATCTTTTTAAAACCAAAGATGCTGTTGAACCGGAAATGCTCGCCCCTGAGACCAGGATTGAAATAGAGGAATCTCAAGAGATGTCCGGTCTTTCACCGACAACTAAGGAGTCCCGCAAGTCTATCGCCTATGAAAGTCCTACAAAACTTTATAATAATGCCCTGGATCTTATTCGCACAGGAAAAATAGATAACGCTATTCCACTATTACAGCAATATGTTGAGATCTATCCAAGAACGGAATTGGCTGATAATGCTCAATACTGGCTTGGAGAATGCTACTATAAAAAAAGGGACTTTCAGAACGCCATAAATGGATTCAAGAAGGTTTTGGATGACTATCCCAGCGGCAACAAAATACCCGCCGCCCTTCTTAAATTGGGATATTCCTATTATGAGCTTCGTCAGATAACACAGGCACTGGAATCCTTGCAAAGAATCATCAATCAATATCCGAATGATCCTGTGTATTCATTAGCCCAAAAAAAGATCGATATTATACTATCAGAAAGGTGAGTCTATGAGACAAAAATCTCTTTTGGGAAGTTTTAAAACCTGTTTTTATATTATGCTGTTTTTATGCTTATCAGCTATAGTCTTTTTTCCGGGCAGCCGCAATATAACAGCCCAACAGACCTCATCTGTTTCAGACATTTATGTTGTCACTAAAGGGGATACGCTGTGGAATATCTCAGAAGGGTTCTTTGGAGATCCTCAGCTTTGGCCGGCACTATGGCAAATAAATCCCCATATCAAAGACCCTCATTGGATATATCCCGGCGAAATCATAAATCTCATAAAACTGACACCTCCCTCTCTTTCATCCGCTCCTTTACAACAACCTTTGAAACCATTAAAGGAAGAAGCAGAAGCTGAGATTCAGCCGGAGATTCCCGCCATAAAAGAACCCTTCTATGCCGTTACCCAGGACAAGATAGATAGCTGTAGCTATCTTTTACCGAAGGCGGTTTTTCATCAAATGGAAAAAGAGGAAGGATGGGGAAAAATAGTAAAAAGCAAGGAGGAAAAACTCAGCCTCAGTTATCTTGATTATATCTATATAGACCTGGGAGAAGGGGATGTTGTTCCCGGACAAAAAATGACCGTATTTAAGATAGGCCGGGATCTTAAGGATAATGAAAAATTGGATATGCCCCATTATATGATAAGCATCCTCGGCAAAGCTGAGATAACAGAGGTGTATGACAATCTAAGTCTTGCAAAGATTATAAAATCCTACGCTGAGATCTCCGTAGGGGACATGGTGAAACAATACGAGGCAATGCCCAGACCCGTTTTAAAACCTCCCAAGGTAAAGGAGTTGTACGGAGAGATTCTGGAATCAGAGGCGCCTAAGGTGAACCTGTCCGAATTTGATATTGTTTTTCTCAATATGGGAAAACTGACAGGTATAGAGCCTGGCAATCCTTTAGAAATATATAGATTTGATGATATTAAGATCGGACCTCCCGATTCGCAGGAGACGAAAAGGATTATAAGACCCCTTGGAGAACTTCTTGTATTAAGAGGGGAGGAATTGACATCAACTGCCCTTATAACCAAGAGTTATCAGCCTATTTTGCTGGGTGACTATGTAAGGATAAATGAGGATTGATATTATCGGATCAGTGAATCTTCTTTTTTACTGAGAAATTCGAAATCGGTGAAACAGAAACACGGTTCCTTCCCTGGGCCTTTCCCGCATATAACGCCATGTCCGCGTATTCAGTAAGTTCATCGGAATAAAGCCCATCTTCCGGATATGTACCTATACCGATGGTTACAGTCAATTTACTTGTTTCTTCAAAATTTTCGGATAGGGATTTTTTGTCTCCGGACAAGAAACCATATTGTGATAGTCTTTGTCTGATCCTTTCAGCAAGGACCTTGCTTCCCTTTTTCCCTGTTTCCGGAAGAAGCATTAAAAACTCGTCTCCTCCATATCTCGCTACTACATCTGCATGCCTTGCATGGGAATTTAATATCTTGGCGACCTGCTTCAGCGCCCTGTCCCCTTCCAGATGGCCAAACCTGTCGTTGAATCTTTTAAAGTTATCTATATCAAGCATAATCATTGAGACATTGCGATCATACCTTTGGGCTCTTTTTATTTCTTTATGTGCCACTTCAAAAAAATAACGGCGATTGAAAAGCCCTGTCAAATCATCTCGATGGGAGAGCTCTTGAATCCTTCTGTACAATCTGGCGTTTTCAATGGCTATAGCCACATGCTCCGCAATTGTTGCATAAAATCCAAGATCTGATTCCGAAAATCCCTCCACGTTTTGCTTATAGACATTCAATAGACCAATAACCATTGACCCCGGCCCAATCAAGGGAAGGCCGAGATATGAACCCTTTTCGATAGTCCGGTTCGTGGCCTTTATAAAAGATTCATCTTTGCTTATATCTTTGATAAGCTTTGGGCTCTTCGTAAGGACAATATTACCGAAGAAACCTTCTCCTAAAACACATTCCTTTTTAATGCATATATTCAGGCCTGAAGAGACCTTTGTGACCATGGTATCCTTTTCTTCATCTAAAACCATTAGGGAGTACATATCCACCTTCAGGGAATGATGGACCAATTCCACCGTGCGTGTAAAAACCTCATCTAAGCTGAGCGTGGATCCCAATGTCTTGCTTATATTATGAAGTGTATACAACTCCAAAACCTTTTGATGCAGCATCTTATTGATATTTTCCAGTTCAGAGATTCTCTCCTGTACTACTTTTTGTTCCACTGATACCACTCCCTTTTTTCCTTCTTCTCTTCCAGTTTTTCCTTTTCTTCAAACTGTTCCTTCCAAACCTTGATAAAGGCCTCGACAATCTTCGGATCGAACTGTGTTCCGGCACATTTTTTTAGCTCTTCTATAGCTTTTTCAGAACTCTGTGCCTTTCTA
The DNA here is from genome assembly GCA_049472415.1 of bacterium. Classification (GTDB taxonomy): domain Bacteria; phylum SZUA-182; class SZUA-182; order DTGQ01; family JAFGSM01; genus JBLIRM01. Next base: position 10,669 of record JBLIRS010000006.1, read on the forward strand.
TAAGGACGATCAGAAGTTATTGCGTCAAACGAATCCGCAACCGATAATATCTTTGTTTCCAAAGATATGTGCGATGGCCCCAGACCGTCGGGATAACCTTTGCCATCGTGTCTTTCATGATGGTGAAGGATACCATCCTTAACATCTTTTAAAAAGTCGATATGATCAATAATACGGCAGCCTATTTGAGAATGCTCCCGGATGATCATTACTTCTTCCTGGGTCAGATCTATGGTTTTGTGAAGAATGTTTAAGCTTACACCTATCTTGCCTACATCATGCAGTATTCCTGCGTGACGAATTACCTCCAAACTCTTTTCGTTAAGATTTAAATACTCGCCAACAGCAAGAGCGAGTTTTGTAACACGCTCAGAATGTCCAAATGTATATGGATCTTTAGCCTCTATGGCATTCACCAGGGCTGTAATCGCATCGAAGTAACTTTTTTTAAGGGCCTTATAAAGATTTGAATTTTCAAGAACAACAGACGCCTCACAAGAAATAGTCGTGAGAATCTCCAGATCACTTACGGAAAAACTCTTTTCATCTTGATTGTCTATCATTCCGATAATGCCGATAACCTGTCCCTTTGCCTGCAGCGGTACATAAAGCACAGTATTTGGTGTATATTTCCAGTGATCACTATTAAATCGCCCGTCCGCATCGAGATCCGGAATAAGTAACGGCTTGCCGCTTTCATAGACATATTTTGCAAGGTCCTTATGTATTGAATCCTCCCAGAACGCCTTATCAAAACCTCCATTAGCCAGATATTTCAGTTGAAGCGCATCCATATCTCTCTCTTTTATTGTCATTAGTCCGACCTTTGCATTAAGGATCTTGGAAGACATCTGGAGAATAGATTCCAATAGTTTATCGATATCCAGGACAGAGTTTATCTCCTTCCCGATATTGTTAAGTGTGGTCAGAATATCGATTGTTCTTTGAAGTAAGCGATTTTTTTCCTCAATTTGATGTTTGTATTTTAATTCCTCTTCCGCCCTTACCAGGGCCTCTTGTTTTTGTAATGAGTCCTCGTGAAGCAGATTTATTTCATTAATCATAAAATTGAAGGTGTTTCCAAGCTGTCCGATTTCGTCATCGGAATCGACCGCTGCCCTGGCCTCCCAATCCCCTTTTCTAACAATATCCATTGTTTTTTTCAGCCTTCTTATGGGATGATCTACTAAACTCGTGAGTATGAAATAAATGGAGATAGAAATCAAAACAAGCGTGAAAATTGCAGACAAAATCATAAATGCCCTTGTAGCGATTATCGGAACCTTCATCCATGCTATAGAGACATTCACATCAAGAACACCCATGATATTTACATCTTTCATATGGCATTCATAACAAGGCGGCTTACCAATAATGGACTTGACCATGGAAACCTTCTTTTTTTCCAAATCGAACCTGACGACTTGGTGCTCTCCTTCTCTGATTTTCTCTAAATCATCTATATTAACAATTTCACCTTCTTCACTCATCTTTGAAGAAACAAGTATGAGACCTTCTTCGGTCACAATACGAAGGTCCCTCATGTCGCTTTCCGAGCCTATGGTGATCAAAAGATCTCTCACATCTTCATGTTTTCCTATGAGCATTGAATGAACTATACTGCTTTCAATAGTCTGTGTCAGAAGGATTATCCTGCGGCGGGAATTTTCCAGAAATTGTTTTGATTGCATCCTTATTCCTACATATGTTGAAGCCCCGATCCAGATCATCAGGATAAATACCATTAAAAGGATGACCTTGATATACAGACGTTTTTTTATCGCCCTGAGCAAATTAAAGATTGAAAGGCCTAACGGCCTTTTGTTTTGCATATTATTACTCCTTATAATGTTACAAAAATAAAATTCCTTTATCTTTAATAAACTAGACATTTAGGGTATATGATCATCTTTTGAAAGTCAATAAACCAAGAAACAGAGAATCGAAACTTTAGACACTGTTTTTTATGTTTGACATTCAAAACTTAGAAAATTATACTGTAATGCAGCAATTTTAAAATATCACTATTAATAAATAATAAAAAAAACGAAAAATATGAAAGTTAGTTGGGCGCCTTGGCGAATGGAATATATTCAGTCTGAACCATTGTCCGGATGTTTGTTTTGTCAAAAACACTCGGAAAAAAAGGATGAAGAAAATTATATTTTTTTTCGCAGCGGCTTAAGTTTTTTGATGCTAAACCTTTATCCATATAATACGGGCCATTTAATGGCAGCGCCTGTCAGACATGTAGGTGATATTACATTTTTATACAAAAAAGAGATCATCGACATTATGGCTTTGGTCCAAAAGGGGGTCAGGGCTTTAACAAAGGTTTACAACCCTGAAGGATTCAATATCGGATTAAACCTGGGTGCTGTTGCGGGTGCAGGTATAACAGATCATTTGCATATTCATATAGTTCCAAGATGGCAGGGAGATACAAACTTCATGCCTGTATTGGCCGACACAAAGGTTATACCTCAACATCTCCAAAAAACATATAATGCCCTTTTACCCCTGTTTGCCGAACCTGAATAAAAAATTGAGATAAGGAGATGGTCCTATGCAGATATTAAAAATAATTTTATTCATCGTCCTGGTAATATTTGTAGTGATTTTCGTGTTTCAGAACCAATGGATCATCCAAGAAAGATTTTCTATCCATTATTTCATTTATAACACACCTGAAATATATCTGTGGATTCTCCTCCTTATCGATTTTTTCATGGGCACCTTATTATGCACTTGCTGTTATATTATTAAACATAGTAAACTTAAACGAATACTTAATCAAAACAAAAAAAGAATTGCGCAGATGGAAAAGGAATTGGTTTCTCTGCGCAATCTTCCGATTACCGAAAACCAGGAAGAAAAGAACTCCTCCTTACAAGCCATTTGATATGACTGCTTATCCTATAATAATCCTTTTATCGTGTTTTGCATCATTAATTATTGGTATCATCCTGGGTCACTATTTCTTTCCTAAATCCTCACTTACAGAAACAAGCGAGAACCAGGAATCAGAAAAGGGCGCATATATAAAGGGTTTAAAATATATCATATCCAATGAGCCTGACAAAGCCATCGCAGAATTCACCAGGGCCGTTCAGATAAATTCCAATACTGTTGAGATATATATCAATCTGGGAAATCTATTTCGAGAGAAAGGTGAGATAGAAAGGGCCATCCGTATCCATCAGAGTATTTTATTGAGACCAAATCTTAAACCTGACGTAAAGGAATCCGCACTTATGTGTCTCGGACTCGATTATTCGGCTGCGGGTTTTTTTGATCGTGCCATCTCGACCTTTCAACAGCTTATATCCCTTCATCCAAACAACTTACAAGCCCATAGAGAGCTGGAAAAACTCTATGAGGAGGAAAAGGATTGGGAGAATGCCTTTAATGAAGCCAAGCTGTGCCAAAAATTGTCAAAAGTGGATAACTCGTCTCTTCTTGCCCACATAATAACCGAACTCGGAAAAGAGTTTTATAGAAAAGCCGATATTATTCAGGCAAAAAAGGAATTAAAAAGGGCAATCGGCCTTAACAAAAGATGTACGGAAGCTTATCTTGTCCTTGGTGACATTTATTTCGCCGAGGAAAAACTGGGACAAGCTATATCAAAATGGGAAGAGATCATTCATTTGGATCTTCCTCTCAGCCACCTGGTATATGAAAAACTCGAAAAAGCCTATCTCAAACGGGGAGATTATGATCATATAGAAGAAATCTATAGAGAGGTTTTAAATAAGAGACCCGAAGACTTTACAACGAGACTGATCCTTGCAGAATATTATCAAAAAAAAGGTACCGGCAATAAAGCCATTCAAGAATTAAAGGACGCGTTAAAGTTTAAACCAACCCATCCGAGCATTCGTCAAAAGCTTGGAGAAATCCTTTTAAAAGAACAACTTGATAAGGAAGCGCTAAAGGAATATAAAAACCTTATAGAAGAAATGAAGGGCAAAAAATTTCTATCCTATTGCAGCAGATGCGGCTTCCAGACCTCCGAGATTATCTGGAAGTGTCCTCAATGCAAGGAATGGGACACGTTTTTTGCTGAAGATTCCTGATGGATTACAAAGAAACGCCTCTAATGAGGCAATATTTTTCAATCAAAGAAACCTATCCTGACCATATCCTCTTTTTTCGCCTGGGCGATTTTTACGAGATGTTCGGCGAGGATGCCATATCCGCCTCCAAGATACTTAACATCGCCTTAACGACAAGGGATAAAAAAAAGGAGGATGCTATCCCTCTTTGTGGCGTACCTTATCATTCTGCCCGAATTTACATAAAACGCTTACTGGATAAAGGCCTGAAGGTGGCAATTTGTGAGCAGTTGGAGGACCCTAAAAAAGCCAAGGGGATTGTAAAGCGGGATGTTGTGCGTTTAATCTCTTCAGGAACTGTTATGGAATCGGATCTGCTCAATGAAAAAGAGCATAACTTTCTTGCTTCTGTCTTCCCTGGAGAAAGGGGACTGGGTTTAGCATTTCTTGACTTGACAACCGGCGAGTTTAGAACTACAGAACACTTGGAGTCTGATTACCTTATCAGACTTCAGGGAGAAATTAGTCGTCTTGAGCCAAAAGAGATACTTTTTCCCTCAAAATTTAAGGATGACAAAAATTTAATGAGAATATTATGCTCTTTTTCTATGGAGCTTTCTCCTGTCGACATAGTTGATTTTGGCCTAAAGGAGGCAACAGATGTACTAAAGACATTTTACAACCTTAATCAGGTTGATGTGCTGGGGCTTAATGATAAGCCTCTTTCTTGTCTGGCTTCTGCTTATATCATTCATTATCTGAAAAAGACTCAAAAAAATTCCTTTTGTCATATTATGTTACCCAAATTTTATGGTTTGAGCGATCAGATGATTTTAGATCACACAACACTTACTAACCTTGAATTAGTCAGGAGCAGTGATACTGGTACGCGGGATGGAACTGTTCTGAATGTCTTGGACCGTACATCCACACCTATGGGGGCAAGATGTATAAAGGACTGGATACTGCATCCATTACTAATGATTGAATCCATTCAAAACAGACTCGATGCTGTGGAAGAATTAGTAAATAAGCTTGATATAAGGGAAAGGATAAAAGGCCTCTTAAAAAATCTTTATGACCTTGAAAGGATTTGCGGACGTATTTCTCTGAGAATGGCTTCACCCCAGAATCTTCTTGCGTTAAAATCCTCAATCCCTTTAATTCAAAAAATCAAAGGGGAAGGTGGTTGTTTTGAAACCCTGCTTCTTAAATTAAAAATTAATCAATGCCATTTATTACAGGAAGTCTTCAATCTGATTGATAATACCCTTGAAGATGATCCTTCGTCAAAAGCTCAAAAGACGGGAATAATAAAAAGAAATGTTAACGAGGAATTAGATAGGCTATACGAGATAACTTACAATGGAAGAAAATGGATAGCCGATTTGGAATCCAAGGAGCGGAAAAGGACGGGTATTTCTTCACTCAAGATAGGTTATAACAAGGTATTTGGCTATTATATAGAGATAACCAAATCCAATCTTGCAAATGTCCCTGCGGAATATATACGAAAACAGACCCTGGTTAATTGCGAAAGGTTTATTACGGAAGATTTAAAGCAATTCGAAAACGAGGTCTTAGGGGCTGAAGAAAGGATATTGAAATTAGAGAGGGAGATATTCGATCACCTTCTGGATTCTCTTGTTTTACATATTCCATCGATACAGGAGACCGCTCAGGCTATAGCACAAATGGACTGCCTTATATCATTTGCCGAGGTAGCTGCAAAGCAGGGTTATATAAAACCAGATATCAACCTTTCATTATCCCTAAAAATTAAGCAGGGAAGGCATCCTGTTCTGGAAACGAGGGATAATGAACTGCCGTTCGTGCCAAACGATACCTTTATAGACTGTTTAAAACAACAGCTTATTATTCTCACGGGTCCAAATATGGCTGGTAAATCCACGTATATGCGCCAGGTTGCATTAATAGTCCTTATGGCCCAGATCGGTTCCTTTGTGCCTGCAAAAAACGCCCAGATAGGTTTAGTCGATAGGATCTTTACACGTGTAGGTGCCTCTGACAGGCTTTATAAAGGGCAAAGCACATTTATGGTAGAAATGATTGAAACAGCCAACATTCTTCATCAAGCCACTCGAAGAAGTCTGATCATCATGGACGAAATAGGCAGGGGAACAAGCACCTATGATGGAATAAGCATCGCCTGGGCTGTGGCTGAATATATTCATAGCAATAAAAATCTTGGGGCCAGGACGCTTTTTGCAACCCATTACCATGAATTGACTGAATTACCAAACTATCTCGAAAGAGCAAGAAATTATAATATCTCAGTCGATGAGGAAAAAGGAGAGGTGGTTTTTTTATATCATGTAGTTGAAGGCGGGAGCGATAGGAGCTATGGGGTGCATGTTGCCAAGCTTGCAAGCCTGCCCAGAGAAGTAATTGAGAGGGCCTGCCAAATTATGGAAGATATGGAAGACAAAAAGGGTATCGATTTTTCTAAATCAAAAAAAATATCTAGCTACAAGGAGGTTTACCGGCCAACACAACTCTCGCTTTTTTCTGATCCTGAAACAAATATCCTGATGGAGATCAAAGCCCTTGATCAAAGCAGGCTATCACCTTTAAAGGCATTAAAGAAACTAAATGAGTGGAAACAAACACTCTCTTAACGAAAGACCTTTTTCCCCAGAATCGTCATCATAACCCAAAACATAAGATTGCCGACTAAAACCTCAGTAATAACCAAACACATTCCAAATGAAGTCTGAGGTAGTATGTCCCCGAAACCAAGAGTAGTAAAAGTAACAACGCTAAAATAAAATCTTTCAATGATGCGGCTGAATCCTGTAAGCCCTCTATCTGTGTCCAGATATGTAAAATAATAAAAACAGGTATAAAAGCTTATCACAAAAAGGCACCACACAATCCATCTGACAAAACTCGTACCATAATTACTTGTTAGACCCCAAAACCAGTACCAAAGCTTTTTAGGTGTGCTGTTACTGATTTTGGCCTTCCATTTGGTATATTCTATGGTCAAACGATCATACTCTTTGGCAAAGCCATGTTCTTCCAGCATCCTAATGATTTTTTTATATTTCACATCAACAAGATGAAGGCTTAGTTTCTGTGCTTCATCAATACGACGAAATAAAAACTCCTGCTGACCTCTGGGAATAAGCTTAAACTGTCTGATCCCCCTATTAAAGGCCTCAAGATGAAAATAGATATCCTCAGGATTATTTAAATAGCACTCTACAGACCTGCAATACTCCAGACCCGCAAGTTCATGCCAGTTATGGCCTAAGATCTCGTTTTCAGCGCAGGCCACAAAGCACTCGGCAGACATAAAATGAAAATCTCCGGCTTTATCCCACTTATTTCTGAATATAGATTCGTTTTGGCCTTCGTACCAGTTAGCCAGATTATAAAAAAGTTTACCTGCTGTTTCAAAATGCCTTAGCATCTTTTCTTTTCTGGCAAAATCCTCAAGTGCTTTCACCTGTTCAGGGACAATAGGTTCCAAATCAGCCGTAAGATAGTTTTCAAGCATAATCTTACTATTTTTAGAACAAATCTGATCTGTCACATCCATAATATTTTTTTCAATGAATTTTTTAGATTTTCTCAAACTACATTTTTGGCTATCTCCATATATTTATCGGTCTATTCCCAAGAAAATATTCAGATTTATTTATAAATTAAACAAAAAGTTATATATATAATAAAAATTTCGGTCTCCGGTCACTTAGACTTCATAACCAATAATCCAGCCCTACATTATTTCTTGCCTTTGAAAGATATTGGACGGCAATAGATTTGGCTTTCAGTGCCCCCTGTTTGAGTATTTCATAAACCATATCTTTATCCTTCACTAATTCATCTCTCCTTTTTCTATATGATGCAAAATACTCCCAGATAACATCTATCAATTCTTTTTTTATATCGCTATATTTTAATCCGGGTGTGAGATAACGATCTCTGAGAAAGGCCTTTTGAGCTTCATCGATAAAAAGAGAATAAATACTAAAGAGGATACATTTGTCGGGGTCTTTGGGGGCCATAACAGGTGTTGAATCCGTCTTTATTGACATCACCCTCTCTTTTAATTCCTCTTTGCTGCAAAAGATTTTTATGGTATTGTTATACGACTTGGACATCTTCTGTCCATCTATTCCGGGTACAGTTGCTATGTGCTCCGGGATTTCAGGTTCCGGAATAATAAATGTCTCTCCATAGGTATTATTGAAGCTAGTCGCAATATCTCTAGTCATTTCTACATGCTGTTTTTGATCTTTACCTACAGGAATCTTTTCCGCCCCATAAAGAAGAATATCTGCTGCCATAAGGACTGGATAAGAGAAAAGGCCTTGATTTGGTTTAATGCCCCGCGATAGCTTGTCTTTAAAGGAATGGGCCCTTTCAAGGAGGCCCAGGCCTGTTATATTAGAAAGCAGCCATGTCAGTTCCGTGACTTCTGGCACATCTGACTGAACCCAAAAAATGGCCTTCTCCGGATCTATGCCCAGACTAAGGAAGTCACAGGCTGCCATGAAGGTATTTTTTCTAAGTAGTTCAGCATCAAATACTGTTGTTAGTGCATGATAATTCACTATAAAGCAAAAAAGTTCATGATTTTTCTGATATTCTATCATCCTTTTCATCATAGCAAAATAATTTCCAAGATGAAGAGAGCCAGAGGGTTGAATGCCTGAAAGAATTCGCATTTGAACTCCTTTCTATTTATTAATTGGATAATTGGATATTCTAAAAACTTATAGAAATTTAATAATAAACGATCAATTGTACTTTTTTATGAATTATACGGGAGCATCTTTTACGAATCAACCCATTTTTCCTTAAATCGGCAATTCCTGTAAGGACAAATAGCAGGCAAATTATTTAATATTGATGATAAAATGAGATTATGATATAATTTTATGATTTAATGCTTTAAATGCTGTAAAATATATTTTTTTGATTAAAATCAAATAGATCTGAATATATTACTTGATACGAAAAGTATCTTTATGAATAACTCAAAAGTGAAAATAAAAATTGCAAAAAATGCCGGCTTTTGTTTTGGCGTCCAGCGGGCTGTAGATATTGCATTTAAACTTGGGGCTCAGTATCCGGGAGAAGTTTTTACCCTGGGTCCGATTATTCACAACTCAAATGTTGTTGAGCAATTGGAAAAAAGATCGGTTCATGTTGTTGATAGTCTCGACAATGTAAAATCTGGTATTTTTATTGTTCGATCCCATGGATTGCCTCCTAATATTATTAATATAGTAAAAAACAAGGGATTACAAATTATCGATGCAACATGTCCTTTTGTTAAAAAGGTTCAAACATATGCTTTATCCTTAAAAAAGGAAGGTTATCCTGTCATGCTCGTCGGAGACAGAGAACATCCTGAAGTTTTGGCAATAAGAGGGTATGTAGAGAATGATATAATGATTTGCCAGGCTCCAGAGGATTTAAAGCATTTAAGGTTTGCTCAAAAATTAGGAATAGTAGCGCAGACAACCCAGGACTATGAAAATTTTAAAAAAATCATCTTATACCTGTTAGATATCATTAAGGATTTGAAAATATATAATACTATTTGCGATTCGACCATTATAAGACAAAGATCCACCCTTAGGTTGGCAAAAGATGTCGATCTCATGATTGTTATTGGAGGAAAAAACAGTGCAAATACTAATAGATTAGCCAACTTAAGTCTTTCGGTAAACCCAAGGACATATTTTATTGAAAAACCAGATGAAATTAACTGTGAATGGTTCCGCGAGATCAACAGTATAGGCATTTCTGCCGGGGCTTCAACGCCAAAGTGGATTATAGACCAGGTTTGCAAAAAAATTGAAAATTTAACAAAGGAAGCATTTTGTTATAATATTTGCTAGAAAAGGTCATTTATGATTATGACCTATTTTTTTCGGATATAGGGGGTTTAAAAACCAATGGATTCAGAGAATAAGGTTAATAACGAAGGCACATTGCAGGAGGATTTGAATGATTCGGCTAAAAACAATGCTGCCGCTAACGAAAGTTTTCAAAACGCAGACAGAACAAGAACGATTGAAGAGGATATGGATTTCGAAGAAACAGAAAATATGATGGATGATTCTGTTGCCGATGATGATGATTTGCTTGATTACGATGAAATGTGCTCTCTATATGAAGAGACTATGGTAAATATTGAGGAAGGAGAGGTTGTTAAAGGAACTATTATAAAGATTACCGAAAATGAGGTTTTAATAGATGTAGGATATAAATCCGAAGGCACAATTCCTCTTGATGAATTTAAAAGGCTTGATGAGATTTCTAATCTTAAGGTAGGGGATGTTTTAGATGTTTATTTAGAGAGCATAGAAGACTCCGAAGGATTGATTGTCTTATCGAAGGAGAAGGCCGACAAAATTAAAATTTGGGAAGATCTCAATCAAGCTTTTGAAAGAAATGAGACAATAAAAGGGAGGGTTTTAAAAAGAATAAAAGGCGGTTTAACTGTTGATATAGGTATCCCTGCTTTTTTACCAGGGTCTCAGATTGACACACAACCTATTCGGGATCTGGATTCCTTAAAGGAACAGGAAATCAATGTCAAAATAATAAAGCTCAACCGAAAAAGAGGTAACATTGTTGTATCTCGCCGGGTAATCCTGGAGGCTGAGAGGGATCAAAAGCGTCAACAAACACTTAAAAACATAGTTGAAGGAAACATCGTTAAGGGTGTAGTCAAAAATATCACTGAATACGGTGCCTTTATTGATCTTGGCGGAATAGACGGATTGCTTCATGTTACTGATATGTCATGGGGAAGAATAAGACATCCTTCAGAGCTTTTTATGATAGGGGATGAAGTTGAGGTGAAGATACTAAAATTTGATCCCGATGCAGAAAAGGTTTCATTGGGCCTGAAACAAAAGACTACTGATCCATGGGAAAGGGCCGATGAAAAATATGTTATAGGGAGCCGGATTCGGGGTAAAGTTGTCAGCCTTACCGATTATGGGGCTTTCGTAGAACTTGAAGAGGGAGTTGAAGGGTTAATACATGTATCTGAGATGTCCTGGACAAGAAAGATAAGACATCCATCTCGCGTAGTGGCTATCGGGGATATTGTTGAAGTAATCGTTTTAGATGTTGACAAAGAAAGAAAAAGAATATCTCTTGGTATGAAGCAGACTGAACCAAATCCCTGGCTTATCATAGAAAGCAAATACGAGGTAGGGTCTAAAATTTCGGGAAAGGTTAGAAACATAACTGACTTCGGTGCCTTTGTTGAACTGGAAGAAGGTATTGATGGACTTATACATATTTCCGACATGTCTTGGACTCAAAGGGTAAAACACCCTTCTGATATTTTAAAAAAAGGGGAAAGGATAGAGGCTATTATTTTAAACATAGATAGCAAGAATGAAAGATTATCGCTTGGACTAAAACAGCTAACTCCAAATCCCTGGCTGGACGTGCCTGAAAAATATCCCATTGGAACAGATTGCGAATGCAAGGTTATAAAATTAATTGATAATGGGGTTATAGTAGCCCTTGAAGAAGGAATCGACGGTTATATTCATATATCTGAAATATCCGAAGATGATATTAATAATCCTAAAGATGTATTAAAAATCGATGAGATTATCAAGGCGAAGGTAATACGACTGGATCCTGAGAATAAGAAGATCGGTTTAAGTATAGGGGCTTACGAGAAGGAACAATCCAATGCTGAACTCTCGAAATACAGTAATCAACAAGGTGAGAAACTGAATCCTATTGATACTGCGCCTTTGAAAGAGATTATAGATGCTCATGAAAAGGCCAAAAAAAAGGAAGTCTCAGAAGAAGCTACAGCTTCGGAGATTAACGAGGCTGATGAAGATTCTTTGACTGATTCATCAGAACAGGAAAGTATATATGAGGATGGGGATGAGAATATCGAAAATTCTCAAGATCCTGAAGAGGAGGAAGGCAATCCTTAAGTTTCTCAATTTATTGTTAACATTTTAATTTTTTAGAAAGATTAAGCGGGGTCAGATCATACTTTCAAAAACTGGCCCCGCAATCAATAAAGAAAAATATACGTCTTTTTATCAGCTAAAAATACCATATAATTTTGATTCTAATAATATATTATTAGTTAAAAAATGAGATCAAAAAATATTAAAAGGAACATATTATATTTTGCAATTTCTCTTTTAGCCGTTTATTTCTTAACTATTATACTATCAATGATATTCGGATTAAATATCGGGGGTCAAAAAAGAAACAAGATAGGGCTAATAAAGCTTGAAGGTGTTATTATTTCTTCAAGTTCTTTCATCGATCAGCTTAAAGAAGTCAAAAAGGATGATGATATGGCTGCCATTGTTATAAGAATAGACAGCCCGGGGGGAGCGGTAGCCCCATCACAGGAAATATATACTGAATTATTAAAATTTAAAGAAAAAACAAAAAAAAAGGTGGTTGCTTCATTGGCAAGTGTTGGTGCTTCCGGTGGATATTATATTGCTTGTGCTGCTGATAAGATTATTGCAAACCCTGGTTCTATGACAGGTAGCATTGGGGCCATAATAAAACTGCAAAATTTAAAGGATCTTTTCGAAAAAATCGGATATGAAGAACAAGTAATAAAAAGCGGAAAATTTAAGGATATTGGATCTTATTCAAGAAAATTGACTAATGAGGAAAGGGAATTGTTTCAAGGGTTGGTTGACGATATTCATCAGCAATTTATTGAATCTGTTGCTAAATCGAGGGATCTCAAAATAGAGGATATTAAAAAAATTGCGGATGGTAGGATATTTACTGGCCAACAGGCTATGGAATTCCATTTGATAGATAGTCTTGGCACACTTGAAGATGCAATAGA
>JBLIRS010000060.1:0-12926 GCA_049472415.1 bacterium
CTTTTGGGGGAATGACTTTGGAAACCACTTTCAGATTGGCAGTGGGATATCCCATATGCCATCCCCGGCCGGTTCCTTTGGTAACCTTGCCTGTGATGCAGTATTCATATCCCAGAAGTCGGTTTGCGGCCTCAATTTGACCCTCCTGAATTTTCTTCCGGATCAAAGAACTGCTAATGACCTCTCCGTTTATTTTCAAGAGGTCTGTTTTGTTTACAATGAAACCGTATTTCTCCCCCAGACCCTTAAGAGAGGCAATAGACCCAGCTTTTTTGTGGCCAAAAGCGAAGTCTTTCCCTGCAAAAATCTCACTCACACCCAGGGTATTTATAAGGATATCCTTCACAAACCGTTCCGGGTCAAGCGTTGCCAGACGTCTATCGAATCTTGCCAGAAGAAGGATGTCAAGTTTCCATTGAGATAACAGGTCAACACGCTCGTGTAGTGTGGTTAGCAGAAGTGTTGGGGAGTCAGGCGTTAAAACCCATCTAGGATGGGGATTGAATGTAAAAATCATTCCCCTTCCACCTATCTCTGCGGCCCTTTCAGTCATTTTTTTGATGACCCTTTGATGGCCGAGATGCAGGCCGTCAAAATTGCCCATTGATAAACATAGCTTGCAGGAGCTGGGTTTAAAGTTGTGAAGTCCTCTAATGACAATCATCTTATTCTGATCAAAGGACTGAAGGAATAATCTCTCCTATCCTTTTTAAATAAATTTACAATTAAAAAAATAATATCATCCCTTAGCACAAACTCTCTCTCATTGCTCATTTGCAGGAGGCAAAAAACCATTATATTTTAAGCCCTTTTTGTTGTCAAACAAAGGGAAAATGAAAAGAGTGTGGAATAATCAGTTTTTTTTGCCTTTATGTTTTGAGACAAAAATGTTGTCGTTAAGATCCGGGATTTCTTTTTTTAAAAACGATTTCAGCTTCTTGATCAGTTTGGTCTCGGTGTATCGGATAGCCTCCCTGGTCTTGCGGAATCGGCTTGCTATCTCCTGAAGTGTAGCCGGCTTTTCTTCGAGAAGTCTTTCTTCAAGGATGACTTTTTCCCTTTCGGAGATACCCTCTTTAAATTTTTCAATCTTTTGGCTCAGTATGTTTTGTATCTGGTCTCTTGCAGTCTCCTCTTCGGGAGAGCTAACGCTATCCGGTAATATATCAATAAGGGTCGCTCCTCTTTCATCGTCGCCGGTTGTTGCGTCAAGGGAGAGATCTCCCTGTTCTATGGTTTGTGTCATCTCTATTATCTCAGCTTCGTTTGATCCAAGCCTTTCAGCAAGGAGTTTTGGACCCGGGAATATACCCATGGACTCCAGGCGGGCCTTTTCCTTTTGTAGGTTGTAAAAGAGTTTCCTTCTTTTGTTTGTCGTGCCTACTTTTACCATTCGCCAGTTATCCAGTATATATTTGAGTATATAAGCCTTTATCCACCAACTGGCATAAGTGCTGAAGCGTACATCCCTGTAAGGATCGAATCTTTTCAATGCTTCGAGCAGTCCGATATTCCCCTCCTGAATATAATCCAGAACATTTTGATGTTTAACCCGAAATTCCATGACCAGTTTTACTACCAACAAAAGATTAGATGTTATCAATATATACGCGGCATGTTTGTCTTTATATTTCCAATAACGAATTGCAAGCTCATGTTCATTCTCTTTGGAAAGCAGTGGATATTTCTTGATCTCTTCCATATATCTTAGAAAAGGATCATAGGGGACAATCGGTGAATATCTGGCGATTTTTGTTGATTTTTTTTGAGGCAAGACAGTTACTCCTTTTCTGACAAAACCTCTATTGTAATGCTGTTTTCCCCTTTTGAAACCGGATTGAATCGATATTTTCCGATCTTTAATTCCCTTATTGTTTGAGTAAAGATATCAAATGTCGTGTAAATGGGGTAGAGACCTTCTGAGGATGGTCCTGCGTAATCAGAATGGCTGATTATTTTTTCGATTAAGCTGACCGCGAGATTCCCGCGTACGTTTTGTAAGATTATGGCTACACGTATGGGTTCAAAGCTGAATCCCATGTTAAAAAGATCGTTGCCAAGGGCTTCCAGATCGATAGAGATCTCAATAGAAAGTTCTATAAATTTGTCATTTTCTGTCAAGTCGAGGACTTTATAGGATCGTATGTAACGAGTAGGGGATAATCCTGCCGGATAATGGTTTAGTTCTATACCCAGGTTGAAAATGCCAATAAAGACAGCCTTTTCAAAAAACATTTGAATGGCTTCATCCTGATAATTGATAAAGTCCGTGGTTTTTTTTCTTTCTATCCTTAAGGCTTCCCTTTGGCCGGCTATATCCTCTTCAAGGGGGGAAATCCTTTTCCTGGCAAGTTCGTTAAATCTGTCAACAAAACCTTCCCTTTCCCAGACACGCAGCTTAAGCTCATATTTAAGGATCCTGTCTTCCAACTGGAGTGTTATTATGTTGCCTGTTTCCAGACTGGAAATGACCTTTGAAGGGAGTGAAGTTTTTTCCGGCTCGGGAACAGGTGGCGCAACTGGGGGAGGGCTGACGGCTTTAGAGGGCATTTCCTCTGAATCCGGTTTGGCGGGTGGTTTCGGCTTAGAAGGTTCTTCAACAAGTCCCAATTCCCTTTTTCTTTCTTCATGGCGTATTTCAGCATCTTTTAGCCGGCTTGCTACCTCCGGGGCTTGATCACCATTGGGCGCCACTTCCAGGTAACGCCGATAGTAATAGATGGCATTCACTAAATCTTCAAAATCCAGATCATAGGTGAGCCCGAGAAAGTAGAGTACCTCGGGAAAATCCGGATAAATTCTCAGTGCTTTATCATAAAAACGGACCGCCTCTTCCATGTCTCCGCGCATAACAGCCCTATCACCCTCTTCTTTCAACTCGAGTGCTTCTTCAGGTATGACTTGTGCCTGGCTTTGAGGAGGGAGTATCCAAAAAGATACGCATATAATCAGGATACAAAGTGTCGTACAAAAGAGGCCCCGCATGGTAAATCATTCTTCCTTTACGCTTATGGATTTTAATCGGTCCAGCACCTGTTTAATCCTGGCTTCAGGGTCTTTCGCCCCAAAGACAGCGGATCCCATAACCATCATATCGGCACCTGCCTGTGCAACCTCCAGGCAATTATCTATTTTGACTCCACCATCTACTGCCAGAATCGCATTGGATTCATGCTTGTCGATCATATCCCGGGCGCGCTTTATCTTATCCATACAGAATGGGATAAAAGATTGGCCGCCAAAACCCGGATTCACGGACATGATAAGAATAAGATCCAGGTCCCCGATAACCCACTCCAGCGTATCTAAAGATGTTGCCGGGTTAAGCGCCACACCGGCCTTCATGCCCAGTTCTTTGATCTGTTGAATCATCCTGTGGTGATGCCCGGGCACCTCTATATGTATGGTCAGCCAGTTCGCGCCTGCTTCCTTGAAAGGGACTATATATTTTTCCGGCTGTTGAATCATAAGGTGAACGTCAAAGGGTAGGCGGGTTATCCCGGACAACCCCCGGACAACCAATGGGCCGATCGTTATATTCGGGACGAAATGTCCGTCCATGACATCAATATGAAGCATATCCGCTCCTGCCTTTTCAACCATCTTTACCTGTTTCCCAAGACAGGAGAAATCAGCGGATAGAATCGAAGGAGCGATAAAGGGTCTTGTTTCTCTTTTTCTCAAAACTGTCTCTCCTCTACCAGTTCACTATCAAGATATATTTGCGCCTTCGTATTTCTTGTGGTCCGGATTAGAAGCTCAATTTCATCTCCAGGAGGCCGGATCTGACGGAATATCTCTTTGGTGTTATCTTCTGATTGAAGAATTATTTTGACCTCCTTTTCTTCAATGCCATGCGGAACGCGGTACGTTAGTGTGGTATATATCCCGGCTTCCTCCTGATCCAGTTTCTCCTCCTTACTGACTTCAAGATTTATTTTTTCATCGGAAAAAACCCTGAACCCGAACTTTGGCCATTGTGATATAACCGTGTTGGGGGGACTGATACTGTTATGTTTATAAGTAATCTGGCCCGGATGCAAACCGGCGTTCCTCAATCTTTCAAGCACATTATCTATAGGGATATCCAACAGGTCCGGCATATAAAATCCTTTTTGGCTATTCCCTTCACTCAACAGAAGGTCCACGCTTTCCCCCCTGGGTATCATACTGTTTCCCACCGGGTTTTGTGCTATCACCCTGTTCTTTCTTGTCTTGTCGTGATGGGTCCTCGCAAGGCGACCAATCTTCAGGCCGGCCTCCTGAATGATGGCTTGAGCTCTAAGCCATGGCTCGTCAACAACGTTTGGCACATCCACCTTTTCAGACCCTTTGCTTAAAACAGCCTTTACGGCCCGATCTCTTTGAATAAGGGCCCTTGGTTTAGGGTCCTGGGCAATAATGTGGTTCTCGGGGATCAAGTCGTTGAACTCCTTGTCAGTAATCTTGAGGCGCAGCCCGATTTTATTCAACTGTTCCAAGGCGTCAACGGTGTCCTTACCCACTACTGAAGGGACCTTAACCAGGTCGGCTTTGCTTACCAAATTCATTGTGATAAGCGCGCTGATAAGACTAAGGCATAATAGTATTACTACAATGAGACAAAATTTAAATAAAAAGAGAAGAAACCGTTTTGTATTAGCCATCTATTATCCTTGTCCCTTCCTGTCCGGTGAAAGCCCTCTTATTTTTCCATCGGTCCGATCATAAAACTAAAATCTGTCTTTTGCCCTATTTTCTCACAGAAAAGGCAAAAAATCCATCAATTCCCGAGAAATAAGGTAATATTTGCAGAGCGCCGTCCTTTAAAATCATTCCATTTGATGCCTTTGGAATGGCCTCGCTCAGGTCTGTAATCATAAAATTTATGTGTTTCTCCAGAAACGCTTTCATTATATCATGTGTTTCTTCAGGTTCCAGCGAGCAGGTACAGTAAAGCAGTCTTCCCCCTTTAACAAGAGCCTTTGCGGCCTCTTCGAGGATATTTTTCTGGATATTTGAAAGTATATGAAGGTCCTCCTCTTTTCTTAACCACCGTATCTCCGGATGCCTTTTAATTGTACCCAGGGAGGAGCAGGGAGCATCAACCAGTATTCTGTCGAAGAAATTTTCTTTCCATGGCGGAGCCTTTTCGGAATCGCTGCAAACAGGGTAACAGATTCCCCCGCCGAGCCGTTTTGCCCTTTTAATAAGCGCTTTAAGTTTGCCTTCACTATTATCCGCGCAAAGGATCTTCCCATGATTTTCCATGAGGTCGGCCATGTGACAGGATTTGCCTCCGCTGCCCGCACAGGCGTCAAGCACCATTTGACCCCCCTGTATATCCAAAAGGTGTGGCATAAGCATGGAGGAGATGCCCTGTAGATCTATCTTTCCTTCCTTGTACAGGGTATTATGTGTGAGCGGCCTGGGTCCCTGGATGAGGAATCCTTCAGGGGTTATTCCCGAGCGTACAGGCATTTCCAGGAAATTTTCAAGGGTGTTCAGGGATTGATCCTGATTGCCTCCTTTAAGCCTGTTCCATCTGATGGTGAGGGGATGAGGAAGGTTGTTCGAGACACATATCTTAAGGGTCGTTTCAATGCCATACCTTTTCAGCCATCGCTTTACAAGCCATCTGGGATGCGATTGTGTGATAACCAGATATTCCTCGGGACTTTCCTCGATCGTTGGGAGATGGCCCTGCCCCGAAGATGCGGTTTTACGCAATATCGCGTTTACGAGAGATGCCGTTCCCCTGTGCCCGTATCTGTGAGCCAGGCGGACTGACTCATCAACAGCTACAGAATGCCTTAGCTCAGGCATATCAAGTATCTGATAGGCACCCATTCTGAGGCAATTTCTGATCCAGGGGGTCATCTTCTCAAGAGGGTGATCGGAATGGTTGGAAATTACCCGGTCCAAACGGTTTCTATGTCTCAATACCCCGTAAACCAGAAGATATGACAACCTTCTGTCTTCCTGGGACATCCTGGTGCGGCCGTATTCAACCTCAAGGAGGTGGTTGGCAAACGCCCCTTTTTTTTCCACTTCCTTTAATACCTTAAGGGCGACATCCCTGGCAATTGAGGCCGATCTTTTCAATTTTCATATTCCGGTTGGTCTGACAGGATTTTGTATAGTTTATGGACTTCTTTGGCAGTCACATTGCCTCGGGGAATTTCGAGTATCTCAATCTCTTTTCTGTGAGAACCCAGGTGAAGGATTATTATGTCTCCCGGTTTCATGTCTCTGGCGGGTTTGCTCTTTGTCCCGTTTACCTCAATCCAGCCCCTTTGGCAGAACTCGTGAGCCAGGGTCCTGCGTTTAACCAGCCGGCTGACCTTTAAAAATAAATCTAATCTCAAATCATTGATACCGTGACAGGGTTTCCTTGTTTATTTCAATTGTCCCTATTTTCCTGAGTTTTTCGATCCATGAATCAAAAAAATCCGACCTTTTCCTTTCAATGAGTTTTTCTTTGATCTCCTCCCAGATCGGTGACCCCTGTTCAAGCCCTATGTTTTTCCGCTCGGAAAGAAAAATGATATGATACCCGAGGTCTGTAATTACAGGTCCGGTAATATTCCCCGGCTGTAATCCCTTTATGGCCTCTGCAAATTCGGGTCTTAGGTCTTTTATATAAAACCAGCCGAGATAACCACCTTCCGGTGCCGAGACATCTTCGGAAAACTCGGAAGCAAGTTTGGAGAAGGACTTCTCTTGCTCCCATTGCTTGATAATATCGTTTGCCTTTTTTATTATTTCTTTGCCTTTTTCAGGACGATTATTCTCGGGGCACTTCAGAAGGATATGGGAGATCTCGACCTTTGCCGCTTCCTTATTCCCTGGCCATTCCGTTTCATAATATTCCCGAATTTCCCGATCCGTAACCTGCATGCTTTGATTAAGTATCCTCTGGTGTACCCGGAAAAGGGATATCTCTTCAGATATATCCTTCTCAAAATCCTTTCGATTCATACCATCTCTGGCTAGTGCCGAATCGAATTCTTCATCGGAATGAAAGCCATTATCGGTCTTTATCTGATATATATTCTTTTTTATTTCTTCCTCCGTTGGAGATAATTTCATCCTTTCCGCTTCATTAATCATAAGTTTTTCATTTATAAGGTCCTGAAGTATCTTTTCCCTCAGTTCCCTTATTGCATCACCAGTGAGATCATTATATGAGCCCTCCGCGCCATAAAGCCTTTTTTCTCTGAGCATTAAGTCACTTAAGGTGATAATTTCTCCGTTTACTACTGCCAGAATACCATCTATTAAGACAGGTTTGGCAAAACCATATGTGCTGAATAAACAGAGACCAAAGATTAAAAACAAAGCAGAAAAATATTTTTTACATCTTCCCCTGAACATACCTTTTAATTCCCCCCGGCCAGGGCCTTTGAATTTACCTTGATATGGGAATGAGACCTTAAATCAAACAACCAATCGTGAAATGCGCGGTCCCTTTTTTTTGCCAACAGGATTTGCTCGATCTTAGGCCTTGCTTCTTCCCACTGGGCCTCTTTCGGCTCGTGAATTTCCATAAGCTGAAATATATGATATCCGTAGTCGCTCTGTACAACATCGCTGATCTCGCCTTTCTTCAGTTGAACAATAACCTCGTCAAACTCGGGCGGCATTTGACCAAGTCCAAAGAAGCCCAGGTCGCCTCCGTCTTCGCGATCGGGACTTAAAGACCTTTCCTTTGCCAATTCAACAAAATCATGACCTTCCTTCAGGAGTTTCAGGATTTCCCTTGCCTCCATTTCGGATTCCACTACAATTTGCCTCGCCCTGAATTCCCTGTCTCTCTCAAAGTCCTGCCTGTGTGATAGGAAAAAAGACCTTGCTTCATCCTCAGTGACATGTATGGAAGGTTCGATTTCCTGTTCTATCAGTTTTTTGGTCAAAAGCCCCTGCAGAAAAAAGTAACGCCATTTTTCGTGGGCAGGATCATTTAAATATTCTTCAACAGAGAATTTTCCTTCCGGATACCCTTTGCTGATATCCCTCAGGGATACCTCGATGTCCTCAGGCCCGATTGTAATACCCTTTTTTTTAGCCTCCTGAACAAGAACCTCTTTGTCTATCATAAGCAGAAGCAATTCCTTCCTCAATGTTTTGAGCTGGTCTTCGGATTCTATATATGGCATCTCCGAATCAAGATTAAGACGCTGAAGCTCCTGGTCGAAATCCTCCAGGGAGATCTTTTTCCCGTTCACCTTAGCGCATATGATCGAAGCAGCCTTATTTTTCTCGCCTCCGGACCCGCATCCCATCAGCATCCCCATGACGATAAAGGGGATAATAAAGGGGACGGTTTTATTTAATTTTAAAAATTTAAATAATTGATTCTTAAGTTGAGTAACAGGACTGACCATATTTTCTCTTAAACCCATTAAAGAATATCTCCTAAAATTGATGGATTGAAAAAGTCATTTTGTTGTTAAAATAGATTATGTTGTATATCTTATTCTCTCTTTTAAAAACAATCAACCTTTTTGGATGCAATTTTGGATGGAATTGTTGGTTATTATTCTGTAGGGGTGAAATGCAATGTAAACATTCTATTGACATAAAAGGGGTAACATGCTTAAATATCAGAACAAAAATAAAAAAACAATAAGGGTACTCTTTTTGGATTTGGATGTGCCGAAGTGGCGGAATTGGTAGACGCGCTAGGTTCAGGGTCTAGTAGGCGTACGCCTGTAGGGGTTCGAGTCCCCTCTTCGGCACCATTTAAATCAAGACAATCCATTAAAGTGAGAAAAAGTCAAATTTAAAAAGCTAAGTGCCGGTTAAGCCTTCCTTTATTAAAGAAATTTTAATTAAGGATTTTTTATTAAAGTTTATACCCTTTTCCTTTAATAAGCAACAAGGAGGTCTCTTTAATGGCTTTTTACTCCATTAGCTCTTAGCCGGATTACCCGGTTTTTCAGATCTGCTTTTTTTAATTGCGAAAAAACACCTACCAATATATGGCAGGTATCTGATAGACTTTTTCAGATATTTGATCTATCCTGTCATCATTATTAATCAAAATTCCATATGGACAATTATAATCATTAATAAAATTTATTAAACCTTGTATTTGCTTTTTCCCCCGATAAAAGCCCGTCTTAATTTCAATTGGCAATAAACCAAACTTGCCTTCTAAAACCAGGTCTACCTCTGAATGGTCTGCAGTTCTGTAATAATATGGATTCGCTTTAATTAATAAAGCGTTTAATGATTTAATGATCTGTTCAATAACAAATACTTCCCAAATCAAGCCAAATCTCGGATATATCTTTAACGTTTCAACATCTTTGATATTTTGAAAAGAGGCCGTTAACCCAGAGTCTCTTATATAACCCTTGGGCATTTTAATTAAACGTTTTTTGCCGGATTTGTGAAAACTTGGCAATATTCTCCAGATAAAAGTACCATGGGCAATTTCAAAGTATTGCCTTGCGGTTGGCTGAGAAACGTCAAGCGATCGGGAAAAGTTTGAAATATTTATTGATTCCCCGGAAGAAAATGACATCATTCTAATAAAACGACTATAGTTAACCATATTCAATCCAGGAAATAATCGCCGAATGTCTCGATTAATATAGGTTTGTAAATAATTTTCCACCCAAATTTCATAAAACTTATTTTTATTCCTGTTCAGATAAGGCTCCGGATATCCGCCATATAGACATAATGCATAAAGTTCATCTAATGTATAATTTTTTTTTAGATTGAAAAATTTATCGTATTGCTGCTTCTCAATCAGTTGATAAATAATGGAGATTGTTTTCTGTAATGCTTCATTCCATAGCAGCCCTCCTAATTCAATGATAGCTATTCTGCCGGCTAAACTTTCACTAATACTTTTCATTAATTCGGGAGAGCTGGATCCACTAATAAGAAATTGGCCGGGTATGTTCCTGTTATCATCAATTTTAACCCTTAGGGCTTTGAAAAGTTCCGGGCATAACTGGGCTTCATCAATTATTATAGGCTTGGACTGATTATGCAAAAAAAATAGAGGATCATCGGAAACAAGTTCAAAATCGCTGGTTTTTTCAAGATCGTATATACGCTTATCTGGAAATACTTGTTTCAATAGTGTTGTTTTACCGATCTGTCTGGCTCCCAATACCGCTACACAGGGAAAAAGACTAAGCAAACTATTTACTGTTTTGGTATATTCTCTTTGTATTTCCTGCATATTGAAAGTATAACTTTAAATATCAAGCATGTCAATAAATAATCAACTATTATGACAATTGTGTTATCGAAATGCTGGATTATGTTTTGAAATATTCCCAACCAGATTTTTTTATTTTGTCTTGGTCAACATACAGAAAAAAGATCAGGGTCTAATAGGCGTACGCCTGTAGGGGGTCGAGTTCCCTCTTTTAGGCACCATTTAAAATCGAGACAACCAAATTATAGTTAGCGATAAAAAAATTTAGGTTTACTTATTTGTGGTATAATATATCCCTGTTTGAAAGGAGGAATCCAAATGTACACAAAAAAAACGTATCCTGGATTAGTGATAATAATATTAATAACATTGTGGATAGCGATTCTCCCTGATATTGGCTCCGCTCTTACTGCCAGGTCACATATTGGACCCGGCCTTGCCTATTATTCCGGACGTGAGACATGGACATTTTTACTTTTTAAAGGACATAACAATGATTATATCTGGGAAGGCAGGTATAAGGGGGGCGTTTGGGAGGGATTGGGACAGGTACATGACCAGGATTCGACCAGTTGGGCATTCACAGATCATGAGCCTGTGGCATTTACTTACCATCTTCATGCCATAGAAACCGGTGTTATGCCGCGCACATCCCGCTGGTGGTTATATCTTGTTTTCAACGGGCACAACAATGATTATGTCTGGTATACAAGAAAGGAGATTCACGAAGCGTATGCCTCCGTTTACATGGGGGATTGGGAGACCCCGCGCCTCATCCCGGGTACTGACACAGATTTGTCTCCGGGGGCTGCCATGCATGATTGGGGTGCAGGGGATGAAGTATTGACCATAGGGTATACGGGGGACGATGGCAGGATTCACATAAAGAGGGCTGCTTATGATTTTTATCACCAAACACCCTATGAATGGCAATCAGTTACTTCCTTGCCTTCAACGGCAAAAAGCTCTGACGGGCCCGCTCTTATTTCGTATAATGGCAAGCTGTATGTATTTTACCGGGGGACAGGGACTAATTATAAGATCTATTATGCGGTAGCAAGGAACAATAATCCAACCAATCCGGATTGGGAGATATCTCAGATTCCTTATGCCTATTCCACGCATACTCCTTCGGTAACAGAATATAAGGGGGATTTGATCGTAACCTTCAAGGGGCATAACAACCAGTATATCTGGATACGAAGATATGATAATGAAACTGGTGAATGGCAGAATATGGGCTATGTGAAGGACCTTAAAACCGATCAGCGTCCGGACATTGAATCGACAGGCAATTGGCTGACCCTTGCCTTCAGGGCCCCCAATTATGCAAATACGAACCTGTGTGTCGGCAGTCTTATATTAGATGAAAACCTGAGGGGGGACAAGCCCGGGCATACATGGTATAAGACAACAGGAGACCTGTGTTGCCCTGAGGACGGCCTTGCTGTTTACGATCTATTAATCATTACCCCCGGTGAGTTTACTGCGGCATTACAGCCACTTGTCGATCATAAAAATGCCACTAATTGTCCCACATTGATGGTTAATCTTGACTCCATCTATTCAAATTCAACCTTCAGCGGTGATGATGAGCCGGAAAAGATCAAACGGGCAATAGAGTTTTACGAGAAATACTTCGGTATAAAATACGTGATGCTGGTAGGGGATTGCACAAGGTTTCCGGTGAGATGGCAATTGGGACATTTCGTTGACAGGCTCATTGAGGATAGTGATCCTGATAATAATGACAGGGTATATCTCCCATCCGACTTTTATTATGCTGATCTTTATTACGGAGATAGAAATTTTAATGATTGGGATGCTGATAATGACAGGTACTATGGTGAAATCTATGCTGATAATCTTAATCCTGACAACATCGATCCGATCCCGGATGTAGGTCTGGCAAGGGTCCCGGCAACAAATTCGGCCCAGTTAGAGACCTATGTGGCAAAGGTTATTCGCTATGAATACTCCCCTTTAATCAAAAAGATCCTTATGATTCAAAAGGGATGGAGTACGCACATAGGCACAAAGGAAAATATCGCAGCCTTTCTTGCGCCCCTTGGTATCGACACAATAAGGCTTTATGAGGATATCGATCCCTCGGATTATCCGGGCACCCCGGATGATATCCCTACCGCAAACAACATTTCCAGCAGATTGAACAACAGAGTGGGCTTTGTTTCCCACCTTTATCATAGCAGCCCCCAAAACTGGAACTATTTATATAGCATATCAAATATTCGAAATAACCTGCATAATTCATCTGCACTCCCGGTAATCTATAGTAACGGGTGTCAGACCGCCCAATTCTTTAAGGCAACCATACCCTATTGCCCATATCTCGGGGTCGACGGTCTTGAACATGGCGGCGGCGTAAGTGTCGGTGACGTGGGAGACACTGTTTATATCAGGCCGGCGGTCATCCAGCCTGACAGCTATAATATCTTATCCATTAGCGAGGCCTTCCTGCTTGAGAATGATAACGGGGCAATCGCCTATTACGGATGCTCGGAGACAGGAGAGCCCACCTATCATAAATACCTGGAAGAATTCTTCTTCAAGGCCTATAGCCTGGGAGAGACCATACTGGGAGATATGTGGATGTATTCGGTCCGGGAATTCGCTGATTTCTATGATTTAAAAAACCTTGTGGCAGATAATTCATGGGGCAGGACCTGCAAGATGCATACTCCTTCCAGGTTTATCCTATTCGGGGACCCATCGGTACGTGTCGGAGGGGTGGGAAATCTGACAG
>JBLIRS010000061.1:0-12867 GCA_049472415.1 bacterium
CAACTTTATCTAAATCAAAATCAAGGGTTATTTTCAATAAATTCTGTTCCAAGACCATCAGGTCCTCTCTTAAGGGTTTATATAAATTATTCATTTGATCTCCGAGTTTTTAATTAATCGATATAATCGATTTATGTAAGTTAATTATTAAAAATAATTTCTTTAGTAACAGTTAAATTTCTAGTTTGTACATATAATTTCCATGATATCTTCGATATCTTCCGGTTATAAAAATATTAACTTAATTTAAAAATATATTAATAATTAATTTACTGACTTAAAATATTCATAATATAAATTTAATTAATATAATTTAGTTGCTTATTTGACGATATTTTTAAAATTATATTACGTTTTTGTAGATTATATATATTTATGTTTATATTAATTAAAGGTAAATGATCTGATAATCCGGGAAATAAATAGTTTGATTTTTAGGATAGCAAATAATCTGATAATCCGGGAAGCAAACAATTTACAATTTATTTAATAAGATTTGTCTAATAATGGGTTATTTTATCATTACATATTTTGCTAAATTTTATATTTATGAGACGGAGAGACTATTTTTTTATTACGAAAATAAGCCCATGTATCAAATCGAGACTATTAAGAAACTATTAGCATTCATAATAACATGATAAAAAAATCCGTAAGATAAACAAAATGTTATGTCCCGGTAAATATGATAACCAAAAATAGAACTCTTAAGAACCCTTTTCCGATTATAAAAACATAAGCTCTTTTTCATTTTCTTCGAAACGTTCATTCTACAAAAGGAGGTTTATGGTGGCCGGTCAGATTAAGCACATGATAAACAGCATTGTACAGCAGAGGGCGCAGGGGAACAAAGCAGTGGAACATATGACCATGGCAAAACTCATCTTAAAAGGTATTGATCCCAATAAGTATACGGAACAAACAGAAGATGATCCCGCAATTCTATCACAGCTCGAAAACCTATCAAGGGAATTATAAAGGGGGACACTTCAAATGAGCATCAAGACAGCATATTCCACAAAGCAAACGGCAGAAGAGGCGATCATAGAGATAAAAAAAGGGTTTGCGGGCATTCATCCAAAAATGGTGGTTTTTTTTGCATCCTCCATATTTGATCAACAAGGCATCTCTCGGGGAATTAAAAAAACCTTTTCCAATGCCCAGGTGTTCGGATGTTCCACGGCAGGTGAAATTGTCAGCGGAAAGATCCTTAAAAACTCCATCGTGGCAATGGCCTTTGATGAAGACACAATAAGTGATGTCAATGTTGAGGTTGCGCAAAACATCAAAGAAGGGACGGGCATCAGGGATATTTTTAATAACTTCGGGCAATACTATTCAGTGCCTGCCAAGAGGATGTCTCCCAATGAGTATGTGGGCATGATACTCATTGACGGACTCAGCCTGGCTGAGGAAAAGATCATGGATACAGTTGGAGACCTGACCAATGTGGTCTTTGTGGGAGGTTCAGCCGGAGACGACCTCAAGTTCTCCGCCACCCATGTTTACGCCAATGGTCAAACTTATACCAATGCGGCAGTCCTTGCTTTAATCAAGCCTGCTGTCGGGTTCGATTTCATAAAGACCCAGAGTTTTCGTGCCCTCGATAAAAGATTGACAGCCACAAAAGTCAATGAATATTCCCGGGAGATTATGGAGTTCAACAACCGGCCTGCAGCAGAAACCTATGCTGAGGCCCTTAATACCACTCCTGATGATCTTGGCGACCTTTTTATGCATAATCCTGTAGGTCTGCTAATCGGAGACGACATCTATGTTCGCAGCCCCCAGCAGACTAAGGGAAACAACGTAGCCTTTTATTGCGCCATCAAGGAAGGGATGGAGCTCGCCCTGTTGGAGTCGACCAATATTGTAAACGACACCAGGGCATCTGTAGAGGAAAAGAGAAAAGGAAACGGCAACATCTCGGGAATCATCAATTTTCACTGTATATTAAGGACTCTGGATCTTGAGCAGCAAGGTCTGACAGAGGAATACGGAAAGATATTCTCGGACATCCCCACCATTGGTTTCAGCACTTACGGCGAGGAGTATCTGGGGCATATAAACCAGACCTCCACAATGCTGGTGTTTAAATAGATCGCTTGCATTCAATAAACGGGGGCAATCTCAAACTGAGATTGCCCCCCGCTCATTAATATTTCCTTTTGTTATTATAATAAATTTTGTTATTATATATAATAGATCATATTTGAGTTACATTCTGAATTTAAGACAAATGCATTAATTCAAATTCATATTATTTACAAATTCATATTATTTAAATACCCCTAAGATAGAAAAAATGAGAGATAAAGACAAAACAAAAGAGCAGCTCATAAAAGAGCTTGAGGGGTTACGTCAACGGATTTGTGAATTAGAATCCTCGGAAAAGGTTTGGAAGCGATCGAAAAAAGAAATAAGAAACTTAAGCTCTGCTGTGGCTCAATCTATTGATGGAATAGCCATTATTAACCTGGACCTTGAATTTGTCTATATAAATGATGCCTTTGCCGGGATGCATGGGTATTCCCACCCGGAGATGATTGGATTGGGACAGAAGCAATTGCGTAAAGTAGTACAGATGGAAACAATCGGGAGCCGATTAGATGAGATAAAGACACTCGGCTCATGGAAGGGAGAAAGCAATCATATCAGAAAGGATGGCACTCTTTTCCCTGTATTTATGTCCATTACTTTATTAAAGGATGAAGCAGGAAAACCAACAGGAATAATAGCAATCTTCAGGGACATCACCGAGCAGAAACAGATTCAGGATAGACTGCAGGAATCAGAGGAAAAATATAAATGCCTTTTCGAAAATGCCAATGATGCAATCTTTATTGCCGATACCACAAACGGGATTATCCTGGATGCGAACAAGAAGGCAGAGCAACTGCTTGGCCGACCAAGACAAGAGATAATAGGTATCCATCAATCCAGGCTTCACCCTCAAAGCCAGGACGACTATTATAAATACAAATTTCGTAAACATATACAAAAGGGTCAGATTTTCGATCTGGAAGCAGAGATTATTAAAAAGGACGGCAGCATTGTCCCTGTCTTCATAAGTGCAAACGTAATTACCCTCAAAGGCAAAGAGGTGATTCAGGGGCTATTCAGGGATATCTCCCTGGATAAAAGAATTCTGGAATTAAAGGAAGAAATAGTAGCCAGAAAACTGATTGACAAGGCCAAAAGGGTGCTTATGAACCGCTTTAAAATTAGTGAACAGGAGGCCATGAGACAATTACAGAAAGAGAGCCGAAGACAAAGAAAAAAGATAAAAGAGATAGCCCAGGCTGTTATTTCGACAGAGTCGTTCTTCTAGAAGGCAATTATATAATTTTCCATTGATTTCTGATTTTAAATTTATTATAATAATTTAAATACCCTAAGTCCCAAAAGCATAGTGTCAAGGCAGGTATTATTGAGTCCATAGTTGACTTATCCCGTAAAGCGGATAATTTTAATTTAGTCTTTTAGATTACCCTAAGTCCGCTCTATTGACGTGTTAAGCAGGAAAAGATAGAGGGCAGGTAATCAACAAAGAAGGCTACTGAAGGCCTTCAAAGGATACTATGATTGTGTCCCTTGGAGGCTTTTTTTGTTTTTAATTACTGTTCAGGTATCCATATTCAAAAAAAACAGAGGTGAGGGAAATGACAGGCAAGAAAATAATGATTGTGGATGATGATAAAATATTTTTAGATGAACTTGAAGAAATTTTAGTATTAAATGGCTATCATACTATAGCAATTCATGACAGCACTTCTGTTTTGGATGCCGTAAAAACACAAACGCCTGATCTGATAATACTTGACATAAAAATGGACGGAATGAATGGATTTCAGTTGGCCGACAGCTTAAAGCGGATGCAAGCAACAGCTCATATCCCCATCATTGGGACAAGTGCCATTTTTACCATAGAAAACAACTTTGAAGACAACTTTTTTCTGATGGATTTTTGTTACATTTTTCACAAGCCGATCAATCCACTGGAATTCATTGACAAAATCGAAGAAGTCTTGCTGGAAGATAAAGTCGATATAAAACAATCGATACAAAGTTAAGGAAAAGACAATTAAAATTGATATCTTCGCTAATTTAATTACAGAATGAAATTTAAGTACAGTATCTTAATAATTTCAATTTGTTTTGGCCTTCTTTCCTGGTTGTTGGACGCGATTATTGATTTATTATTTTTCAATAAAGGAACATTCTTAGGCTCGCTGATCTATGATGTTCCAATCCATCACTTCTTCATGCGACTTTTGGTTGTCATGCTCTTTTTTTTATTCGGCCTAATAATTCTGAATTATTTTACAAAACTAAAGCGGGCTGAAAAGGCTTTGGAAAAACAGACAATCGAGCTCTCCAGATCCAATGCCGAACTGGAACAATTCGCCTATGTTGCATCGCATGACTTACAGGAACCGCTACGTATGATTTCAAGCTATGTGCAACTCCTGGCACGGCGATATAAGGACAAACTGGATGAAGATGCTAATGAGTTCATAGGATACGCCGTAGATGGGGCCACCCGCATGCAAAAGCTTATAAATGATCTATTGGTCTATTCCCGTATAGGCACGCATGGAAAGGCATTCAAACAGACTAATTGCGAGCTTGCCCTTGAGCAGGCCCTAGGAAATCTTGAAGTATCGATCAGGGAATGCAATGCTGTTATAGAACATGACCCTCTTCCGACTTTTATGTGTGATGGTTTACAGATATCTCAGTTGTTTCAAAACTTAATCAATAATGCTATTAAATTCCGCAATGAACAGACGCCCCATATTCGCATCTGTGCAAAAGAAAATGACAATGAATGGGTATTTTCCGTGCAAGATAACGGCATCGGCATCGACCCAAAGTATGCTGAGCATATATTCATTATATTTCATCGTTTACATGACAGGAGTAAATACTCCGGAACCGGTATTGGTTTGGCTATTTGCAAAAAAATTGTTGAACGGCATGGTGGCAGCATCTGGATGGAATCACAACCTGGAAAAGGGGCTACATTTTATTTCAGTATCCCCAAAAAAGGAGAATGTTAAGAATGACTGATAGAAGGATGGGAAGGCCTATTGAAATTTTATTGGTGGAAGATAATCCGGGCGATGTTCGTCTGACAATGGAGGCCTTTAATGACTGCAAGGTTTGCAATAACCTCCATACGGTTATGGACGGAGAGGCAGCAATATTATTCTTGCGCAGGGAAGGAAAATATGCGGATGCACCACGTCCGGATCTTATTTTGCTAGACCTGAACCTGCCCAAAAAAGACGGCCGTGAAGTACTAAAAGATCTCAAGGCAGATGAAAACCTGAAAAGGATCCCGGTAGTCATCCTAACCACATCTCAGGATGAAGAGGATATCCTCAGGTCCTACGGCCTCAATGCAAATTGCTATATCTGCAAGCCGATTGACCTTGATCAGTTCAACAAAATAATCAGAGCCATAGAAGATTTCTGGTTGAGTATTGTCAAACTCCCAACAAGATGCGGGATATGATCAATAAATCCGTTAAAATCCTTTTGATCGAGGACAATCCCGGAGATGCCCGTTTAATTAAGGAAATACTCGCTGAAGCAAATGATGTAATTTTCGATATAAAATGGGCTACTTACCTCTCCAATGGTCTTGAGCTTCTTTCTTCGGAATCCTTCGACGGGATCTTACTGGATCTGTCCTTGCCGGACAGTTTTGGGATTGAGACATTTTTGAAGGTAAAAAAACACGCACCCGAGATCCCCATAATCATTTTGACCGGACTTGACGATGAATCTCTTGGATTAAAGGCTGTCCGGGGAGGCGCACAGGATTATCTGGTCAAGGGATATCTGAATTACTGCAATCTGCTCACACACGACCTGCTCTATGCCATTGAGCGTCATAAAATCGAGAAAGCGCTCCAGGACTCGGAAAGGCAATACCGCACTACAATTAATTCCATGGGGGATGCTATACATTTAGTCGATAAAGACCTAAGATTTATTCTATTCAATAAAACCTTCAAACAATGGAACAAAAGACTGGGTTTTAACACAGATGTGATTGAAAAAACCATATTTGAGGTTTTTCCATTCCTGCCGGATAAGGTTCGCAATGAATATCGAAAAGTATTCGAGACCGGAAAGGTCATTATTACAGAGGAATATAATAAAATCGGTGATGAGGAATTCATAACTGAAACAAGAAAAATCCCTGTATTTGAAGCAGGGAAAGTCGTCCGGGTCGTCACTGTTATAAGGGACATTACCAAGCCAAAAAAGGCCGAAAGGATTTTAAAGAGAGACAAAGAAACTTTTGAGAGGCTTGTCAATGAAAAAACAGAGGAACTAGTAGAGGTCCAAAGAAAATTATCGGACTCCAAACGGCTTTCAGATATTGGCTTGCTTGCAGCCACAGTTGCACATGAGTTGCGCAGTCCATTAGCGGTTATAAGAATGGCATGCTTCAATATAAGGCAAAAAAGGCTTAATCCCTTAATTGATAAAAACCTTGATAATATAGAAATCAGAATATCAGACTGCAATCAGATTATCCAAAACCTTCTATTCTATTCCCGTATAAAGATGCCACATTTTGAAAATATAGATATCTCTCTTGTTCTTGAAGAATGTATCTGTGATTTGAGCGAGAGATTAAACAGAAAGATGGGAACTTTACATAAAAATTGGAGCGTACATCAACCATTCTTTATAGAGGCTGATCGTCTTCAGATTAAGGAGCTATTTATCAACATACTAAACAATGCTTACGATGCAGTCAAAGACCAAACAGGAGAAATAGAAGTAGATTTAGAATCCAATATAAACGGATTTATCAAACTATCTCTTAAAGATAACGGTTCAGGATTAAGCGAAAAGGATTTAAAGATGGTTTATGAACCCTTTTTTTCAACAAAATCCAACGGAACCGGCCTGGGCCTTACCATATGTCTGCAAATAGTCAAGCTTCACGACGGACACATGGAGATCCTGAGCAAAAAGGACAAGGGAACTACCGTTATAGTAAATCTGCCTATTAAACATAATGTATTATAATAATCCGTAAACAATGGGCATTTATCTAAGACCGAGGGTGTAGAAGTAGATGGATGGGAAAAAGCTTCTAATTGTGGATGATGACAAGGAATTTTTAGAAGAGCTTCGGGAAGCTCTCTCTTTAAAAGGTTATTATCCTATAGTTATAAATGATAGCACTACTGTTCTTGATGTTATATCTACTTTAAAGCCGGATGTGATATTACTTGATCTGAATATGGATGGAATGAGTGGATTCCGAATAGCTCAATCGCTCAAAAAATCTCCTTTGACTTCAGAGATTCCAATTATTGCAATGACCGGTGTTTTCACCGGGGAAAATCATTTTTCCCTCATGGATTTATGCGGAATAAAAATATGTATTGAAAAACCTTTCAATCCACAGGATTTGATTCTATTATTGAAAAAGGTAATATCCAAAAAAGGTACATAAATGAATCTTCCGAAAAACAGTCCCCTTTTTTTATTTTTTATTAATTTTATTAGAAAATAATTGCAAATATTTTCCTTGACAAAATTAGAGCATTTATCTATAATTATTTTATAAGAAGCGAATTCCTTTCACAATACACTCCTTTTAGAGAAAAACGAGAAGTAAAATGTCAAAGGTTTCCTGTAAGAGTAGTCCATGGTACCTTTTGCTTCCAATAGTCTTCAGCATACTCCTTGCCTGCCTGCCCTATAGCTCAGCCATAGCTGTGGACGTTGGCTGTGGCAGCCCCATCGTTATTACCTCGGGTGTACCTTATTCAGGGACAACAATCAGAGGGCCATCCAGGGTTGTTTATTATGGGTGCACTACGCGGGGAGAAGCAGGTCCGGAGATAGTCCACAGCATCACCACACCCTTTATTCAAGCAGATATAACAGCAACCTTAAGCAATCTCAATGGTGTCGATCTTGACGTTTTTATTCTAAAAAACACCTGGTGTGAAAGCGACAACTGTGTTTTCGGGAACAACACAGCAACCTATACAAAGGCGCCCCCGGGGACAAACTATATCGTGGTTGATGGTTATGGCTACGATGAATTCGGAGCCCGAGGTCCTTATACCCTCACGGTAACAGCAACGTGCAGCAATCCCATTAATTTGACCCTTGGAGTACCATACAGCGGAGAGACTAATGGAGGACCGCCCAATAACGTAAGTTCTTACAACTGCTCTTCTTGGAATGAAAGCGGTCCGGAGGTGATCCACAGGGTCACTATCTCTTCAGGGAGCATCAAAGCGGAGTTGAGTAATCTGGAGGCAGATCTTGATGTATTCATACTCAGTTCCTGTGAAGCCTCAAGCTGCGTGGCTTATGGTAATTATATTGCCGAGTACCAGGGAGGTTCCGGGGTATACTACATTGTGGTGGACGGTTATAACGGGGCTGCCGGCGCATATACCATCACTGTGACAAGTGATCCTTGTGCCGGTCTGAATTGTAATGACAATAATGCATGCACAGAGGATTGGTGTGACCCGGCCATGGGCTGCAGGCACGATCCGGTTGAATGTAATGACAGAAATGCATGCACTGAGGATGGATGCGATCCGGCTACAGGGTGTATAAATACTCCCATTAGCTGTGATGATCGGAATATGTGTACAAATGACTCCTGTAATCAGGTAACAGGATGTATTCATGAGTCGAAAAATTGCGATGATGTTAATCCATGCACTATTGATTCCTGTGATCCTGAGGTGGGATGCACTAATAGGGCATTGAATTGCGACGATGGAGATGCCTGCACTGCGGATTGGTGTACTCTGGAAGCAGGCTGTAAGCATAGGCCGGTGTTATGCAACGATGAAGATGCTTGCACACAGGATTGGTGTGATCCGGCCACCGGCGGATGCATATTCTCTCTCATAAGCTGTGATGATGGCAATCTGTGCACAACCGACTCCTGTAATCCGGCCACAGGGTGCATAAATACTCCTATTAGCTGTGATGATCGAAATATTTGCACAACCGACTCCTGTAATCCGGCCACAGGGTGTATAAATACTCCGATTAGCTGTGATGATGGCAATCTGTGCACAACCGACTCCTGTAATCGAACCACAGGGTGTACACATACTCCGATTAACTGTGATGATGGCGATCCTTGCACTGTTGACTCATGCCATCCTGCCACCGGTGAATGCCGCCACGCATTCATTTGCCATCCGCCTCAGATAACTAGTTCTCCTATAGAACAGGCCGCAGTGGGAGAAAGATATAAATATGATGTGGATGCCGAGGATCAGGACGATGATACTCTGACCTACTCATTGGAAAACCCTCCGGCCGGCATGACTATAGATCCGGAAACTGGTCTGATTAGTTGGATTCCGGCGCCGTCCGATGTGGGCAGGCATTCCATCACAGTCCGGGTGGAGGATCAGACCGGCCAGTTCGACAGCCAGACTTATTCTCTATTTGTTATCGAAACCGAGTTTATATTCAGGGGGCATGTGTATCAGGGTATCCCTCCCGATACCGGCCAACCATTGAGCGGGGCCGTGGTTGAGCTTTACGGTGATACTGATGAGCAGCCTGATAACGATTCTAAAACCCTTCTGGCCGGCTCGGTTACCGACAGCTCAGGTGAATTCAGCCTGGCCTGGGCCAGAAGCGGCGATTACCCCTACCTGCATATAGTTGAGAATAATCCGACCGGCATGTATTCAACCGGAGCCCATGCAGATGAACCGGGTTATATGAAAAATGTTACGATAGTATCCTATCTGAACAATGAAGAGCTCCTGCCGCGTGTTTACAACGGCATAATCTTCTGGGATGACCGGCTTCCATTTTCCCCGGCGGATTTTGGACCCTCGGCAGACCATATCAATTTTGATGATTTGGCAGACTTTGTTTCTGTAAAATCCCAGTTCACCATGCAGGGCGTTTTACTGCAATCCACGGATGGCAGTCCTCTTCACATTGTGACCGCCAGGCAGATGGCCGGAGGCCGGCCTCAGTCACCGCCCTATGCAGCGTCTACGGCTGACAACGCTGTCCCCCTGGAGATAGCGTTACTTTCACCTCGAACCAGGATAGGTTTTACCTTTTTCCTTCATACCATCGAAGCTGAAACTATCGCTATTCTCAAGGCTTACGATGCTGATGATCATATAATTCAGGAGACCTCGATTCAGGTTGCCAGTAAGGCACTTAGAGATATGAATGCCTTTTTCATAGGAGCGGAGGCCGAAGACACCGTCATTCAACGGGTCACCTTTGACTTAACCGGTATTCAGGCGCCCAAGGTCATTGATAATCTGATGATAGAGCCTGCCCATGAAAGCAGCGTTTCAGTGGAATCCTGGCAGGGAATGCTTCTTTCTCCCGATGCAATACAGGAGGAAAAGCTTGCTGCCGTCGATGCCCTTCAGCTCCAGCCCTCACAGCAGGCCAGCAGCATCCTGCAAGGTGTGGCCTGCGGGGACCCTGACCTCTATGTGCGGGAGCGGGCCATCATGGCCCTGGCCCAGGTGCGTGATCCCGGGGCCATTCCTGCTCTGGTCGAAATAGGGGTTGATCCTCCAACCACGGAGATAAGAATGGCTGTTTTCAATACCGTATGGGCCTTGCGGCAAATCTTTCCCGTACCCGGCATGCCGGAAATAACCATCGAGGCGGTCAGCCCCATACGGGCCGGAGAGGAGTTTGATGTTGAGGCATGGATAACCTCGCCGGTGAACTGGGACAATGTGCAGATTGCCTTTGACTCCGGCAAGCTCCTGGAACGGCGCAGAGAAGAGGCCCCGGATGGTTACAAAGGGCCGCTTGTGGCCGGCCAGCCTGTTTCCCTTCGGGCCAGGTTCCTGGCCGAGAGGGCCGGGAGGACCAAATCGCAACTGACCCTGCGTATCAATCTAAACAGGGTAGACACAATGGTGTACAGGGTCCCTCTGTACATAGATATTCAAGAGGGTGGCGGCTCAGCCAGTATGAGCCCCTTTTCGGGATTAACCGAAGCCGAAGAACACCTTATCCCCATAGACTATGAATAAGAGCACCGGATATTATGAATAAGGGAACAAGAAATCACCTGAGAAAATACCTGAGCCTGATATGGCCTCTCTGTATACTGCTCATGTTCCTTGTTTTGATACCGGGCCAGGTGGAGGGCAGGGCCTTCAACGTTAAGGGGAAGGTCTTGTTCGAGGATGGAGATACGGTTGACGCGACCGCTATCACACCGCCGTCGCTCAGCAATATACGGAAAATCCCCGGCCGCCTGGTCAAAGTGATTGTCCAGATACAAATATTCACCTTTTCCGGCTACACAGACAGCAAGGGCAATTTTAGTGTGTCTGTCTTCGGTTCCGACAATACAACAGTGGAAATCAGGTATGAAATAGATAACTATGTGGCCCATGTATGGGCTGATACTGATTGCCTGAACGAGCGTCTGCTTGGTGACGGAGGCACCTTCAACTCCGGGACCTCCGGAGATATTGATATAGGTACTGTGACGATTCACGCTGTATACAGCACAATCGATGTCGGTGAATGTTTTTTGGTGAACGATAATGAGATTGAGGTCTCTTTTGCAGCCGCCATGAACATCAATAATGTGCTTCTGATAGAAGAGGATGATATCACCAAAAACCGAGATCCGGCCGAAACAGATTCAATCGGACAGGTGGATGTGGAATATTGCGACCAGGACTGGAATCATTATTTCAGCGACCTGGTCCTCACCTGCGGCCGTGTGGACGGCAGCCCGAATGAGGACAGCCATGGGAAGGATTACGGATTTGTTGATCCCACCATCGCCCATGAATATGGGCACCACCTCCAGTTTAGCATAGGCAATTGGGATATGCACTTGCTTGACTCGAGTCACCAACAGTGCACAGAGATAGACTCTTCTGAAGCGGATGATGCAGAGTTTGCCTTTTCTGAAGGGTTTCCTGATTATCTTGGCAGCCATATAGTCAGGAACTACCAGGGAGTTGAGATCAGCGGGAATGGTGATGGAATATGCGATGCCGGCGAGATATGCACTTCTTATATGACCGGGGATTCGAAAGATCCTGAGCATGACTGCCCTGATTATTCCTGCTCGACGAGTGATAGTGACTGTTTGTACGCGGTTGAAGGCCATATTGTGGATGTACTCTGGGATCTGGCTGACGGCCTGGGTACAGGGGAAGACGCATGGGACATTGTGGATGGCAAGGCCATCAAGGGACACCAGAGAATAATACAGATATTCGACAAGGAACTGGATCCGGGCTGGGGGTATTTTCCCGTGCTCGATGCGCCGGACCTGGCAGAATTTTATCAGGCATGGGTAGGCCGCACAGGTAAGACCAGCCTTGCTGAAGGGCAACCTGCCTTTGATATGATCCTGAACAGAATCAATATCGTGCCCGGTCAGGGTACTCTCTCTTCTCCGGTTGCCAAAATGGCCCCCTATGGATTTGTGGAGGCGAATCCGAATATCCCCGGACAGAGTGAGATTATATCGGCCCCAGGCGGAGACAATGATGGAATATGCGAGACTGGTGAGTTCTGTACCGCAGGGATCTCTTCCTACTACTACCCGAATTCAAACAACCTGGACTTAAAGGCCTACTGGTCTTTCAGCAATTCCTGGGGCAGTATGGAAGGACCGGTCGATATTCATCTTGGCGTATCGAATCTGGGCCCTATGACCATGGGTATGACCAATATTTCAGGCAGCGCAAACCAGGCCGATACAGCCTCCTTCATTGCTACAAATATCACCTATACCGGCGGGGGCAACGGGTGGCTTTCGGTTACCCTGGCAAATGGCAACCCTGCCCAGGGCGCCGTTACCGGAGGACAATTGAGGCGATT
>JBLIRS010000062.1:0-12853 GCA_049472415.1 bacterium
AGTTTAGAACGCTCTGTCGAAAGAAATCTTGAAAGGAAAGGAGGTGTGTTGTTTTGGCAGAGCGTGAAACTGGCACTGTTAAGTGGTTTAACTCTGAGAAGGGTTACGGTTTTATAACGAGAGATAACGGGCCAGATGTGTTTGTTCACTATAGCGGTATTAGTGGAACAGGTTACCGTACTTTACAGGAGCATCAGAAGGTAGAATTTACTATTACGCAGGGACAGAAAGGTCCTCAAGCACAGGATGTAACTATCATTCAATAAATGATTGTAAAGTAAATAGAAACGTGCGACCCAAATTATACATGGGTCGCACGTTTTTTTATAAAACACTTCCACAAAAACCTTCCTATAATAGGCTTTTTTTGACATACCGAATTATTATGGGATATACTTTTTTTTCATTCTATCATTCAAATTGTGTCCTATACCTTTAGGGAACAGAAATCAAGGAGAAGGTTTATGTGGGATTATTCAGATAAGGTTAAGGAACATTTCCTTAATCCCAAAAATGTGGGAGAGATTGAAAATCCTGATGGCGAAGCCATGGTTGGTTCCATTGCTTGCGGAGACGCGCTTAAGCTTACATTCAAACTGGATGAAAGCGGAAAAATCAAAGACGCCAAATTTAAAACCTTTGGCTGCGCAAGCGCCATTGCTTCAGCTTCTGCTCTTACCGAAATAATTAAAGGCAAAACGATCGAAGAGGTTGAAAAGATAACAAATCAGGACATTGTTGATTTTCTTGGAGGGCTTCCGGAGCAGAAGATGCACTGTTCAGTTCTGGGCCGTCAGGCCCTTGAGCAGGCTATTGCCAATTACAAAGGCGCCCGTTTCTCAAAGAAAGAGGAAGAGGGCAAAGTAATATGTGAATGCTTTGGTGTTACAGATACCGAAATCGAAAGGGCTATAAGGGAAAATAACCTAAACACGGTTGAAGAGGTAACTAACTATACCAAGGCCGGGGGTGGCTGCGGTAATTGCCATGAAGCCATAGAAAAGATTCTCAATGTTGTGAGAGCTAAACCGGAGCCGGCATCAACTCCGAAACTAACAAATATACAAAAAATAAAAATGATCGAAGAAACAATAGAGCGCGAAATCAGGCCTGCATTACAGAGAGACGGTGGAGATGTTGAACTGATTGATGTGGTGGAAAACAGGGTTTTAGTTGCTAAACGGGGCGCCTGTTCTTTTTGCAAAGCATCTGAGCAAACCCTTAAAAATTTTGTAGAAGTTAAGCTGCGCGAATTGGTTTCCCCTGACTTAAGGGTGGAGGAGGTTTCCCGATGAAAACTATTTATCTCGATAATAATGCAACCACACAGGTGGCCCCCGAAGTTCTGGAAGCAATGCTCCCCTATTTTTGTGAGCTTTACGGAAACCCCTCCAGTATGCATTCTTTTGGTGGCCAGGTATCCAAGGAAATCCAGGAAGCCCGTGAGAACGTAGCAGCACTACTGGGTGCAAATCCGGACGAGATTCTTTTTACCAGTTGTGGCACTGAAAGCGATAATACAGCCATCCGATCCGCGTTGGAAGTTCAGCCCGATAAACGGCATATTGTGACAAGCAGGGTCGAACATCCCGCGGTCAAATCCCTTTGCACTTATCTCTCAACACAGGGATATCATGTAACTTATATACCTGTGGATACAGAGGGCCGTCTTGATATGAATCGCTACAGGGAAAGTCTGACACCTGATACCGCCATTGTAAGTCTTATGTGGGCCAATAATGAAACCGGGGTCATATTTCCTGTTGAAAAAGCCTCTGAATTGGCCAGGGAAAGAGGAATTCTATTCCATACGGATGCTGTTCAAGCGGTTGGGAAAATCCCTATTAATATGAGTAAAAACACAATAGATATGCTCTCCGTATCCGGCCACAAATTGCATGCATCTAAAGGTATCGGGGTGCTCTATCTCCGAAGGGGAACCAAGTTTTCGCCTTTTATGATCGGAGGCCACCAGGAAAATAATCGCCGCAGCGGAACCGAAAATACACCTGGAATAATTGGACTCGGCAAGGCATGTGAACTGGCAAGCCTCAGAATGGGAGAGGAAAATTCAAGGGTAAAGAATCTAAGGGATAAATTACAAAACAAAATCCTGTTAAAAATTCCTAATTCTCGTATAAATGGCGATTGCGAGAATCGTCTTCCCAATACAACAAACATAAGTTTTGAATTTGTGGAGGGGGAAGCTATACTTTTGATGCTCAATGAATATGGTATATGTGCTTCTTCAGGCTCTGCCTGCACTTCGGGTTCACTCCAGCCTTCTCATGTGCTGCACGCCATGGGGGTTCCCTTTACCATGGCTCACGGTTCGGTCCGGTTCAGCTTAAGCGTTTATAATACTGAAGAGGAAATCGATTTTGTTATTGAAAAATTTCCCCCGGTTATTGAAAAACTCCGAAGCTTTTCTCCCTACTGGTCAAAAGAGCAATTGACGACATGCAGGAGTAGTTATTCTATGGAATAAAATAAAGATCCTAGGGCCCTATTTCTCCTATTTTGAATAAGAGGATACTATATAGCCAAGGCCTCCTATATCACCACTGGGTTAAGGGTCAAATTAAATATCCCTTCATCGCTGATTGGAAGGGTCATTCCACCTGTACCTAATACGGTATAAAAGCCATTCATTGTAGTCGGCGAAGTCAAGTAACATATCAGTTGAAGATCATATCCGATCAAAGGGCTCCCTTCTAATGTAATGACATTGTTTACGATAACACCGGCAACTTCTGTCAGAAGACTTGCAAAACGGCTGCCCTGGAGTATAGTCGTTCCGGCAACTACCCCCAGCAAAGGATCTTCAACAATGTTTAATACCATTGGCCCATTGTTAAATAGTATAGGAAAGGCTACGAATGTACTTGTCCAAGTCCCTGTCCAAGTCCCTGTTTGTGCTGCAGTACGTGGTTGAGAAATTACACCCAAAGGGGCTGAGACACTTGAGGTAATGCCGGCCAGTTGAGACAATGCTAAAGGATTCTGATAATTAAGGCCTAATAAAGAAAGGCTCCCTAACGGATTGTTAAGCCCAAGGCCCAGGCCTCCTAGACTTAAAGCGGGATTAGCAAAGGTTAAAGTTGAATTACCAAAACCTAAAAACGGATTAAAGGAACTATTGCCTAGTTGTGTAAGGGATCCAATAAGGTTACCCAATCCAAAAGTATCGAAACCGGGAGGTGTAAATAAAACCAGAGGATTCGATGCAGCAGCAGCATTTATGTTACTACTTGGCCAAAATACATAGGGATTAAAAAAGCCTCCATATCCTATTGCTAAATTGGGTGGGGCAATGGTGAATCCTGAGAATTGGCTATTTACAGGAGATGCTGCTAAAATCCCAATACAAAGCAAAAAACAGAGCAGAATAAAACATGCCGAATTAAATCTCTTTTTCATTGGTCTCACCTCATATAAAATCCATTTGCAGCCAAATAGATTGATTTTTTGACCTGTCTTTTAAAAATATTTCTTGCTATAATTCTTATAATTATATCACCCCCAACCTGAATAAAGATATTAAATTTAATTTTTATAGATTTAAATGATATTGGATTAAAGGAATATTATTGTAACTATCTAGAAATACTTGTCTCATGCATTATTGTATTGATTTTATATTTGCAAAAGAGGTGCCAAGATATATAAAAAAGTAAGTATCTGTAATTAAAATAGTTATAAAAATTTGATATGGCTGGTTAGATATATTGCGAAAACATTTGTCAAATTTTATTATCAAAAGTTAATAAATCTTGTTCAACTGCTTAAAATTAAATTTGGTTTGGAGG
Organism: bacterium; assembly: GCA_049472415.1. GTDB lineage: Bacteria > SZUA-182 > SZUA-182 > DTGQ01 > JAFGSM01 > JBLIRM01. The sequence continues at coordinate 3,810 of JBLIRS010000062.1, forward strand.
GAAAAACCATGGAGCAAAAAGCATTGATTGATATGTTAAACAGAGACCTTGCGGATGAGCATGCCGCCATTTTACGCTATCTTGTACATGGCTGGATGGAGGGAGAAGATACGCCCTTAGGTTCCAGTCTCATTTCCATCTCCAGAGAAGAAATGTGGCACATGCACTGGCTTGGCATGATTATAGGTGAATTGCGGGGCGAGCCGAACTTCACACCAGCCCCGTACCCCTATGATCCAACAAGCAGAGAGACGATTCTAAAGTCCTATATAAAGTATGAGGAGAACCTGATCCCTCATTATAATGGAGAAGCCGAAAAAGTAAATGATCCCCATATAAAACGAGTTCTTAAAAGAGAGGCATGGGAATCACAGGGCCATGCCAGAAAGTTTGCAAGAAAATTGGGGAAATTAAGCCCCGAAGAAAAGGCAGGCAAACCAGGACAAGATAGTGAATTACCGAGAGATTTCATAAAAAAAATGCAAGCAGAGATCACAAGTAAATATACGGAGATGTTGCAGCATATCAGGGCTTCATGGATTTTCCAAAAAAATGGAATCATTGGATGGAAGATTATGGATCAGGCCATGAAAAAGATGAGACATGTCGCACATTTTTCCGAGCCAATAGCTGAGGATGGTGTGCCACCTCAATTCAAGCCCGGCGAAATAGCCCAAAATGATTCCATTGAAGCTGCCCTTAGAAAGGCATTGGAAGATGTCAAGAATGCCCAGGGACGTCATAGGAAGATGCAGGAAGACAGCCAGGTTAAGAAGCATTCAGGACTTGTAATCAACCTGGACATGACTGTCCAACAGGAAGAATACCAGAGAGCAGAAATCGAGGATTGGCAAAAATGATTTGACTTTCAAATCAAGCAGGGCCTGAAATTTTAATATGATTCCAGGCCCATACTTGATAAACTTGCTTAAATGATCGGCAATAGGGCAGAAAGCCCTGTGGGTGCGCTCGTTACAGGGGTTACAGGAGGCACAGAGCCAATTGTATTAACCTGTGTCTGAGGGGTTGTTCCACCAAGCCCTGAGAGCAAAGGCAAAAGCAGGAGAGCAGAAGGAGCAATGGCCGGAGCTATGGCAGTAGGAGCTACAGCCGGCGCAACAGCAGCAGTCGGGGTTATGGGAAGCACGGTAACCTGAATCACGGACAGGGTCGGATTAAAAAAAATGGTTATTGTAGCTGCTGCTTGCCTGAAAGGCTGAGGCATCCTGATAGGAGAAAGGAGAGATAGCGCAGTTCTTGGCATAATTGATGGAAGCACAAAAGGGCCAAGGGGCGCAGGGTAGAGAAAAGGTGAAAAGGAGAAATAAGGAGACGGCATAAAGAAAAAAGGCGATAAGAATGGGTTCGGCTGCGCAAAGGCAAAGGGAAACTGGGATTGCGCCGGTGTACTAAAACAAAAAATCATTAAAATTAATAATAAAAGAAAAAGATATCTTCTCATAAAATATCACCTCATAGTTCATATAATGCCCAAGAAGGGTAATTGAAATGTTGTGATCAGTAGATTCAAAACTGCGGGATTTACAACCGAAGTTAATACAGCTATATTACTTGCCAAAAGGCTTGGCCCAATAAGACCCAGAATTGCTGTCAGAGGGGGTGTTGTGATTGTCACCGTGGGGACGGTTAAAGTCACAGGCGCATTTCCCCTCCTCAGCATTGGCTCCACCAGAAGAGGAGAAGAAGAAATAGGACTGGAAAAGAGCGGCATTGGAAAAGGTCTTCCCTGAAATATAGGATTTAAGAAAACGGACTCCATAGACCACGGAGGAAATACCGGCAAAAGATGAGTCTGCTGAAATGTCCAAAAAGGATTGAACCCAAAATATTGTGCCTTTGCAGGCATTGGATATAAGAATATAAAACTTATAAGCAAAAAAATCAACAAAGATAATATTAAAATTGGCTTCATCTATTCATCTCCTCCTTTCAATACAAGGTATCATATTACAAAGTAAGCTTGTTTTTTATTAAGCAGTTTATTTTTTATAAATAGCTACCCTTGGTTCGGGCATAGGTTTTTGCCTGATTCAACAGCTTCAATCCCTCTTGATTGCTGGGGTCCAGGCGTAGTGCCTCTTTAAGCTCATCTATTGAACCTTCATAGTTCTTGAGATAAAAAAAGGCAAGCCCCAGATTATAATGGACTTTAGAATTCTCAGGGTCTAGTTCTTCGGCCCTTTGCCAGAATTTAATGGCTTCTTCAATATCACCCTTTTTATAAAGTGTAGTGCCTAAATTTATTAATGCTTCCGGATGGTCAGGTTTGAATGTTAAAAACCTTTCCCAGAGGGAGATGGCCTTATCGTATTCCCCTCTCTGAAATTTCATGGTTGCCATATTAATCAGAGGCAGAGGATCCGCCGGATTACATTCGTATCCTTTTTCCCAGGAACTTAAGGCTTCCTCCCAATTCCCTATATCATAATAAAGCTGTCCCACTTTAAGAATGGTTTGACAATGATCAGGAGCAAATTTTAATGCCTTATTCCAGGAATCCAATGCATCATCACCACGGGCAAGCCCTAGATAGACCTGCCCCATATAAAAATATAGATCAGCAGATTCCGGCCCTGTCTCTAATGCTTTCTCAAATGCTTGCAGGGCATGTTCATATTCCGCCTGATCCAGATAGAGAATACCAAGACGACTCCATGCCTCATTATTAGTGCCGGGATTAAGCTCTATTGCCTTTAAATATAAATCCCTTGCATTTTGATATTCTTTCTTATGAAAATATACACTGCCCAAGTTAATCAAACCCTCAAAATAGGAAGGTCTTATCCGGATCGCCTCCTTAAATACCGACTCAGCCTTGTCATATTTCCCCTGTGAGAGATAAACACTTCCAAGGTTATTCAGGGTTTCAGGGCTTTTTGAATCAATTGACAGGGCTTTTTCAAAAGCCCTAATAGCCTCCGCATCCCTCCCCTTTCGATGTTCAACAATTCCCATGTTATTATTTGCTTCAAGGTGATTTGGTTCTATTTCCAATGCTTCTTTAAGATATACTCCTGCATTGTCAAGCGCCCCTTGATCAATTGCAAGCCGACCTAATTGATTGAGAGCATCCGTATATCTGGGATTAAGAGATAAAGCCTTCTTTGCCGCATTAACAGCTTCATCATGATGCCCCATCTGTTTGAGCACAACACTCAGATTATAATAAACCTCCGGATATTCAGCCTGTTTCAGTGCAAGCTCAAATTCCCTGACAGACTTATCCAGGCTGCCCTGCTTATGATAAATAAATCCAAGATGATTGTGTACATCCAGATAATGGGCAGATAGTTTAAGAACATCTCTGAACAAGCGTTCTGACTCTTCAAGATTGCCCAGCCTTTCTTCAACAGATGCAAGGTAAAAAAGGACAGAGGCATTATCCGGATTTGTTTTCAGGACCTTCCGAAATTCCTTCCGGGCCTTCTCATAAAAACCCTTATATATGCATGATACACCCCGGTCTACCCTCTCAAGAAGCTTAATCATATCCTTGGGATCCGGCTTCTCCCCGGATATAGCAGAAACCTCCGGCCATACATACCCAAGGCTTAAAAGACGCTCCTTTACTTCGTCATTCAAACCTACTCGAGTTTCCATCTCAGGTCCTAAAGCTGACTTTAGGCTTTTAAGTCTTTCCTGCCAGTTATCCGATTTCAGTGGATAAAAATTTTTCCTTTCCTTAGTGTCTTCTGACAACCGATATAATTCTGGTTTGAAAGCCTTTATGTATTTCCAATCAGCCGTTCTTATCCCTTCTATCCTATCCCATCCAAAGCTAATCTCAGGATAAAGGCTCTCACATAGTAACTCCTTATGCAGAGAATCTGTCTTTCCCATTATTAATGGCATGAGATTCTTTCCTGCCAGAGAAGCGATACTTTTGTCACTAATTTGCAAAGATAAAAGATCAAGCACAGTTGGAAAGATGTCTAAAATGGAGACCATGGCATCTACTTTTCCATGCAGCGGGATATCTTTTGGTGTATGGATAATAAGGGGAACATGAAGGGTTGAATCATATATAAAGATAGAATGGGTAGGTTCTCCATGTTCTCCAAGCCCCTCTCCATGATCCGATGTAAGGATTATGATAGTCCTTCCCATCAGTCCCATATCCTTCAATCCCCGGATTAAATCGCCTATGCATTTGTCCGTATATGCGATCTCCCCGTCGTATAGGCACCCCTTATACTCTTTATCAAAGGGACTGGGTGGGAGATAACTGGCATGTGGATCAAAATAGTGCAGCCATAAAAAAAAGGGGTCAGTTCTGTTTTTCTTTAACCAATCCAATCCTGCTTTCGTGACAGCCTCGGCCTTCCTTTCATTATCAAGCAGGGTTGCTCCCCTCCCCTCTCTGGGAAGAAAATCATCATAAAGATCAAAACCCTGATCCAATCCAAAAAGGGAATCCAGTACAAAGGCACCAACACAGGCTGCCGTCTGATACCCATTTGACTTCATCACCTCTGCAAGGGTTAAAGCATCTTGCCTTAAAATATAATCTCCATTGTTACGGACACCATGTTGAATTGGATAAACTCCGGTCATAATGGATACATGAGAAGGCAATGTAATAGGAACAGGTGTGAAAGCATTAGAAAAAAGGACTCCCTCAGAGGCCAGTTGGTCTATTGTGGGGGTTTCGATCTCTTTATACCCATAACACCCGAGATGGTCTGCCCTTAGGGTATCAATTGTAATAAGCAAAAGACTAAAGTCCGGCCCCTTTATTATGTTACCGTCTTTAGCACATATTTGCCCACATGCGATACCTAAAACCAGGATTAAAAGCAGGAGGGAAAATCCGGGCCGCTTCATTCTTCTATATCCTTAATAATATAAAACTTCTATATATATCTACCCCCTATCAATAAGACAGGGGGCAGGTTCCTCTCATAAATAATCAATTCCTTATGGGCAATCCTATCTTAATATAACCGCTATATTACCGCCGGAAGAAGGGTCAAAGTAAAAATCCCTTGATCCAGAATAGGCGTTGTTGTCCCATATACTGTATAAAAACCGTTCATCGTAGTTGGTGAAGTCAAATAACAGGTTAATCCAATATCAAATCCGGTGAACAGGAAACCCTCCAGTGTAATCACATTGTTTACAAGCACACCGGCTACTTCCGTCAGCGCGCTGGCATAGCGGCTCCCCTGAAGTATGGTCGTTCCGGCTACTGTCCCTAACAAAGGATCTTCAACGATATTTAACATCATTGGCCCTGTATTAAACAGCACAACAAATGCTATATATGTACTCGTCCAGGTACCTGTCCAGGTACCTGTTTGGGCAGCGGTCCGTATCGGGGAAATAGCCCCCAGAGGGGCTGCCGCCGATATGCCGGGGATGCCGATCAATGGGGCTAAAGCTAAGGGATTAAGAGAATTAAGCCCTGCCAGAGAAAGGCTTCCTAAAGGATTATTAAGTCCGAGGCTCAGCCCCCCAAGACTTGAAACTGGATTGCCAAATGCTAAAATGGGGTTACCAAAAGTTAAGGCTGGATTGCCAAACCCCAAAACCGGATTAAAAGTGCCATTTCCCAATTGCGTTAAATTCCCGAAAAGGTTGCCCAATCCAAAAGTGTCAAAACCGGCAGGGGAATACAAAACCAGAGGACTTGCTGCTGCAGCGGCCCTTATATTACTGCTTGGCCAAAATACATAAGGATTAAAAAAACCTCCATATCCTATTGCAGTATTGGGCGGAGCAATGGTAAATCCCGTGAACTGGCTATCGACAGCAGAAGCAACTAGGATTCCAACACAAATGATACATACAAAAAGAATATACATTGTCGTTTGGTACCGGTATCTTGCTTTCATAAATATCACCTCATAAAATCAATTCCAATCTTCTAATTTCTGATCCTTAAATGATTTCTAATCAATAATGCACCGGCAACGAATAACTCCATAAAAATTATAAGAAAATAGTTTGAAGTACTGCATTGAGAAGCGGATTGGCTGAGGTTAAAGGACTCTCATAAAGAAGCGATGCATATAAGGGAGCCAGAACCGACAGCAATGGAGTCGGTGCCGCAACCGGCGTGGTTGTAATTGTCGGGACAGCAGCCACCGTTGGATTAATAACACTAACCGTTCCAGCCGTAGGATTTGTTATGATGATCGTTGCTGCACCTACCCTGGGTAATATAGATGGAAGCGTTGGACTCACATATGGAAAAGAAGAAAAAACCGGTGGAGCAAGCACAGGTGGAGGAAATACAGGTGGAAATATGGGAAAATAGGGATTTATCCCCAAAAAAGGAAAAGGATAAAGCAGTTGAGACATCCCTTCTGTTGCAAAACTAAATATAATGAGTAAAACCATAATCGCTAATATAATATAACCCTTTTTCATATCTAAAACCTCCCTTTATCTAAATGAACCTGTATTGGCTCAAACCCATTTTACATCCTCTTTACAAGATCAAAGTGCTCAGATAAGCAAAGAGTAGCGGATTGGCTGTTGAAAGAAATGTCTTAGGATCCAGAAGAGCACTCGCGTACAGAACAGCCAGAATACTCAAAAGCGGAGCAGGGGCCGGACTGGCTATAGTCGCAGATGCAGCTATACCCGCTGTTGGAGCTATAATAGCGGGAGCTATTCCTGTAGGTGCTGCCACAGTGGGGGCAACCACACCCGTCGCTCCAATCAGGATTACCCCTGGGGTTGTGCCTACAGCAGTCAATGTGGGAGAGGCAAAGATGATAGTTGCATTGGGTCTACGCTGATACGGTGACAAAAGAGCCGGTGAAGGGGCTGTTATCGTACCAAATGGAAGGCCAAAACCCACGTTTCCCCCGTAAAGAGGAGGAAAAATATTAGCCGAAGGGAAAAAACCTCCTCCAAACGGTATAAGCGGAGAATAAAACGGATTACCTATCCACGGAAAACCCCATGGCCCAAAAAGTGACTGGGCAAACCCCACATCAGCACTTATCCCCGAAAAAACCAGGATAATAATAATACAAAGAACTAAAAACTTTAAAGCCTTCATAAATTACTCACCTCTCAATCAAATTCATCCTCAAAACATTCGTATCTAAAACAACTTAACAATTCATTCCGCATTATTCCGCTAATGTTAAATAAAGCAGCAAAAATATCAATGTACTTGGGGTGAGATTGAGCGTTCCCAAAGGAGCGGCCGCGGTCACTGTAGGAGCAGCCGAAGGAATAATAATAGTGGCGGCAGCAGCGCGGGGAAATGTTGGCAGCACAGGAAACGGGCTTAACATTGGGCTTAAAATCGGGGTAGCAAAATTGGAAAATGGCGAAATAAAAGGATTAAAAGCAAATGGATAGAATGTTGGATTGAATAGTGATGAAAAAGGTGAAAACGGTAAAAACTGGGCTGAACAAGGAGTTGTAACACCAAAGATAAAGACAAACAAAACAGTTCCCAATAAAATTAATACTGTAATATTAATAAAATTCATTTTCATCTTAACTACCTCTCAATTTCATATAAGTAATCAAACATATCCCTATTTTAAGCTTAAGATACAAATAAGGAGGAAAAACAACTTAATTGACATATTATATGTCTTTCTAAATTCTTTAAGCATCCTGTAAAAAAATATTTAAACACATTCAATCTAAAATTATTTAACAAATCACCTCCTAATTTTAGTTATTTAATATTTACAAGATCTTTCCATCTCGATTTCTTTATTCAGCTAATGTCAAGTAAAGGATCAAGAACACCAAAGTACTGGGAGTGAGAGTAAGCGTACCCAACGGGGCATAAGCAGTTACCGCAGGCGCAGCAGGAGGTAACACAATTACGGTGGCGGCTCCAGTTCGAGACAATGTTGGCAGGCTTGGCAAAGGATTTAAAGACATCACAGGAAAAGTGGGAACAGAAGGAACAAAGGGAAATGGAGGATAGGCTGGATAAAGAAAAGGATTAATAGGGGCTAAGAATGGATTAAAAGCGAAAAACTGTGCTGAACATGGTTTCGCAAATCCAAGCATAAAGGCATACAAACAAACTAACATTAAGATCAATACAAAAATATTTGGGATTCTGGTCTTCATTATAAAGCACCCCCTAACTTTAAAACAATTTTATTAATATAGCTTGTGTTTTAATATCTGCCTTTCAAAAACTCTTTTTTTAAAGCCAATTTTTCAACCATGTGATTATAAGAACTTAAGGCTATCTGGTTATATCACTTCAAGTCATGATAATTACATGTTGAATGTCAATTTTTTTCAAAATTCCCATTTTTTTTGTTGTAAATACGTCAAAATAAGCAGCAATGCCATTTAATTCATAAGTAAACTAACGAATTTTTGATATAATAAGGAAAAGGTTAAAGGATTTTAAAAAATTTCAGTGTTCAATATTATTCTATAATTACTTCTATAAGTATAGCTTAGAAAGACTGGCTTATAAGATGTTGTTTAAACAGTGCTGCTAAAAAAGATATATAAAAAAAACATATTCATGCTGGCAAATATAAAAAGCACTGCTAACAATTAGCCAGCTCTAAATCTATTTTAAATTCCCTTTAACTCTAAATAAATATTCTCTTAACCTCCTGTAAGAATTTTAATTGTTTTGATGTTGAATAATTATAAAAAAATACATAATTATTAATATAAAACAAATCACTTATTATAAAATCAGCAATTCTAACTTTAATAATTGTATTACAGGAACGCGGGGTCGGGTCTTAAAAATATTGACAACGAACCCAATGATGATTGTGTATTATTTTATTTTTCCGTTCTAATATTTTAATACCTGAGCCCGCCAACCAAAAGCTATACACTTAAAATTAGAATTATTGTTACAAAATATATCTTTTGATTAATTAAATTCACATAAACCACTATGGACAATTTTCCATCAACCGAACATTTAATTCTTATATCGATAAAAAATAAATATAAAATAGATTTAAAATAGATATAAAATAAACAAATAATAGATTCTTTCAGTTTATCCATTTAGAATTATATTATATTTTTTAATAATATTGCTTATTGTCGTGTAATGT
>JBLIRS010000063.1:0-12792 GCA_049472415.1 bacterium
CTGTAAACGAACCCTTCACATGCCCGAACAACTCGCTTTCTACAAGCGTGTCAGGTATGGCAGGACAGCTTGCGGCTATGAATGGCCTTTCATCATCTCCGCTCATAAAATGGATTTCCCGTGCCACGACCTCCTTGCCGGTTCCGGTTTCCCCTGAAATAAGAATTGTTTCACATTTTGCCTCGACAGCCATCTGGATTTGTTTTCTCACTTCATTCATTGCCTTGCTAACCCCAACAAAACATCGGTTCCTGAGACGAATATCCTCTGATGTTTGAAGCCCCCTGATAGTTTCCTTTAAGTGGCGTTGGTCTTTTCGCAATTGGCTTAAACGGACAGACTTTTCAAGCACCGCATCAAGTTCAAGAAGTTTGATTGGTTTAGTCAGGAAATCTGCCGCACCCGATCTCAAGGCCTGGATAACCATCTCCATATTTCCATGACCGGTGATAATAACAGAAGATAAATCTGGTCGTATTTCCGAGATTTTTGATAATAAGGAGAGTCCATCCATCCCGGGCATTCTGACGTCTATCAGGGCAAGATCATAATCCTTAGCTTTTATTAATTCAATGGCCTTGAGTCCTTCACGCACATTGTCCACTTCATGCCCGGAATCCTGAAGATAAGGGCTCAATGTCTGATGTACAATCTCCTCATCATCAATGAGAAGGATTCGTAAAGATTGTTCATCAACCATTTCTTTTCTCCTTTTTTTGACTTTTCAGAGGCAAGGAAATGGTGACCGTAGTGCCGGAACCAACCACCGATTGAATGTCGATGCTGCCATGGAACCCTTCTATAATTGATTTCGAGATAGAAAGGCCCAATCCGGTCCCCTTATCCGGGTCCTTTGTGGTGAAAAAAGGGTCGAATATCTTTTGCATCAATTCCTTGGGAATGCCTGTACCGAAATCGATGACCTTTATTATTACATGGTGTTTTGTATTACCTTTTTGCTCCAATGTCCTCACTAAAATATGCGGAGAATCTTTGGGCAGATCCATTTGTGTCTTTCCCGTAAATGCGTCCCTGGCATTATTTATAAGATTAAGAATGACCTCTTCCAAGGAAAAGGGATTAACCAGAACATCGGGTAGATTCTCTGCGAGATCACACTTAATGAGAAGCCCTCTATATCGAAGCTGCGCACCTATAAGATCCATACCTGAAAGTATGACATCATTAACCTTTACAGGAAGAAGCTCAGAGTTGTCAGCGCTCCTTGCAAAGGTCCTGGCATGCTCAATCACATGTGTCATCCTTTCCGTTTGATCGATAATCAATTGAATCTTTTCCAGAATGGCTTCCTGGGAAATATTCCAGCCACGTTTGAGGCCGATCAGAATATGCTCGGCCAGTCCACGCACACCAAGGAGGGGTTGATTCAACTCATGGGCCATCCCTGTCGCCATTTCACCCAAAGATCTTAAACGGTCCGATAATATCGCCCTGGCCCTTTGTTCCTCCAATTGACGCTCAGCTTCCTTTCTGGCTTGCTCCATACGGATACGTTCACTGATGTCAATGCCAAGCTCCAGAACCATGGGTGAACCATTTATGTCAGTAAATATCGTGTCATACATTTCATAGGTCCTTCCATCCGATGCTGGCCACTCCCTTTTGCATGTCTTTTTTTTATCCGCGGGATCAAGTGCTCTGCATTTTTCACAGGCAATCTTACGTCCCTGGAGTATCTCATAGCACCGCCTCCCCTGGGGATCACCAAAAATCTTCCTGAATTTGAGATTTGCAAACGGGATTGAATCATCGGATGCTCTCAGAAATACAAGCGCAGGCAGCACATCCAGCACTGAAAACAGTCTTTGTCTGTCAGCTTTAGCTATTTCACTCTGACGCAGCGCCTCCTCGGTACGCTTACGCTCAGTGATATCCCGAAACGATTCAATAACTCCAATAATTTTGCCTCTCTTCTTCAAGGGGGTTGCTATGAGCTCAACAGGTATCTTCCTGCCATCTTTGGTTACTTTGATGGTTTCAATCTCAACCCGTTCTTCACCACTCAAGATACGTTTTAGAGTACATTTTTTTGTGTGGCAAAGCTCACCATGGAAATGTTCATAACATTTTGCTTCAGCACTTTCTTCGGCTGAAACACCTAAAAATTCCTCCATCTGTCTATTGATCTGGATCATATTGAAATCTCTATCTATCACACACATACCATCTCCCGAACCATGCAGGATACTGGAAATACGTTCCTGGGTATCTGCAAGCTTTCCAACCATTTCATTAAAAGAACCGGCAAGTTCGGCAATCTCATCGTTTGTCTTTACTGTAGCCCTTACACTTAAATCACCCCCTTTTATCTTTCGGGTAGCTAGAATCAGATTGCCAATAGGTTTTGTGATGCCCTCGATAAGAAAATAGCTTAATATGATTCCGGTGAGAATTGCAACTATACCAAATATCATAAGCAAGGTTAACATACGGATATGTATGGTAGTAATTCGCTCCATGGCTTTATCGGACAATTCTGTTAATACCATTCCCTCCTGTTTCAAGTCATTTTCTAAACCTCTTGTAAAGGAATCCATTTCTTCCATATAAAAGCCGCCACTTTTATCTTGTATTTGAGAATCGATGTTAAATACATCCAAAACCTTATTTTTAAACATCGGCAACTTTTCTTCTATGATCAAAAGTTGATTTTCCGCCTTACCCAGTACTTCTTCAAACTCAGGTCCGTACTTCTTTTTCTGGGCTATGATATGTTTTTTAAGCTTGATCTTTTTGTCAATTATCCCTTCATAATCCTCTAAAAAAGTCTCTTTTTCATTATGATCCCCCTTGATAAGATAATCATGGGGTCCCATAAGGATTTGTTCGAACAATATCCTTAATTCATCAAAATTATCGTGTATCTTTACTGCAATAGCTGCCTGATGTTTGGAAACCTGCACTTGATGAAGACCCCATATTCCGGTTATTAAACAGCCGATAATTAACAAGATGAAAGCTATTGCAAAGATTATGATCTTCTTTTTCAAAGTCAGATTTATCATTATTTCCGAACCTTTTTAAATTTTAATATGATCTTGTCTCATTAAAGTTAATATTAAGTATAAAAATGTTTTTTGTCCAAAATTAGAATTGCTGTTCTAATATTAACCTCTATTAATATAATCAGGAATATGGTAAATATATTATATGTCAAAATTATTGAATTTTGTCTCTTTTTTACCGGCAGCACTTTTTTTCACCTTTTGGATTGCATTTCCTGTTTGGTTGGCTTTAAGACGATCGCAGGGGCTCATTCGCATCGAGAGAACAAATCAGGATGGAGAAAGGGAACAGATAGGGATGCATCTGGAATTGGGGATTTTTATCTTTGCCATACCTTTTACAGCCTTTTTCTTTTTTGTTGTCATATTTCCAATTATAAGCTTTGTAATCACAGATCCCGCAGTCAGGTTTCAAAAATCCGTTGACGCTTCTCTTATGCTGATGTCAATAATCATGTTTTTATATATCTACCTGGCAGAAAGAAAAATCTATCTCAGGGAACTTAAACATAAAAATGGGATTAAAGATGATGATGACTAGTCATAAAATTCTTCCCAATATTCCTCATCAGCGAGTATCTGACCGATAGTCTGTCCCAATTTAACACTCTCTCCCTTATATATAATGATCTTAACTAGTTCTCCCGACACCGGTGCATTAAGAAAATATTCACCCTTTTGTGTTGCAATGCGAACAACGGGATCGCCCTCGTTTATTTCGTCACCTTTTCTGAACAACCATTCAAGGATTTTTACTTCTTCATCCTCTTCCATCTCAGGATAAAGAATAGGCACAAAGATGGTTCCTACTGCCCTTGCAATTTCCTCCTCTGTCGGCACCCTTGAAACAATTTTGGCAAAGATTGTTGCGACAGCAGGGGCCAGTCCCGTCAGGTCAGGAGTGGTATAGGTGCATTCGGACCAGCCGTTGAAATCCGTTGGTATGGTTGTAACGGAAAGTCTTCCTTTATCCTCCAGGTCTTGTTTTACCTGCATGTCTTTCCATCTGGTATTGACAAAAAAATTCACAATAGCTTCTTGAACGGAATTTTCATTTTTATCTAAAACCCGGACCTTTATGTTGGAAGTATTAATACCATTTGCATAAAGGCTGTCAGGATCTGCGGAAAGGACCATTTTTGCCGGGGCATCGCTCATGAGGGCAATTGTAACTTCACCTGATTCTGCATCCAGATCAACGCAATCCCCTGTTACAATATCTGTTCCTCTTATGATACCTGCTGTATAGCGTGTGGATGCCTGACCCAAATTATCTGTATATACGTGACTGGGTGAGATTGTTCCGCCCCCTGAAGAGAAAAAGCTTATTTCCACGCCTGCTTTCTCAACCGGCCGGCCATCCCTGTCTGTAATTTGTGCGGTAATCCATGAGGAGCTTACTCCATCAGCAGTTAGCCGATCCGGATTTGCTGTAAGCATTAGTTTATAAGGAAGCAATTCCAGTGTTTTGCCTAAAGAAGCAGGTTGTTTAAGCTCGATTGCTATCTGTGCCTTCAGGACGTTAAGAATATAGCTTACTCCGGAGTGTCCGGTGGTCAGATCTTTGGCTACGATAATGGCCGTCTTTGCGGCTTCACCGGAAGTGTACAGAGTATCGACCTCACCCCAGGAATCCGTTGTATGATCAAAGTCCAAACCTATATCGGTACTCATCCGGTTTCTAAGATCTCCGCCTCCGACCACACCTGTATACTCATCGGTTGTAGTTATTGTGAAGGCTATGATATGTCCTTCTGCCGGATCTTCTCTATTTGCATTTGTCACCTTTACAGTGATCTCTGCCCTGGAATCCTCACCAGCAGACAGCATGACATGTTCACCGGAATTATCAAAATTATCCTCCTCATTCTCATTATAGGATACTACCTTAACTTCTATTCTTGGCCTAATATCAAGGGATAAATGGTCTTCCGAATGTTTCCAAACCTTGTTCCCCGCGCGGTCAGACATGCAGGCCCATACATATGCTTCATCCATGGATTTGTCTTTCCAGCCTATCGTATATGCCCCGGAATAACTGCCCGGATAATCCTGATTCTCAATTAATTCGTGTTTATTAAATTCATTATTATCCATGTCCGGGCTGGTATTTGAGGATGAAATAATGAAATAAGCCTTACATCGGGCCTCGCCTTCAAGAGTAACCTCAAGTTTATTTCCGGGAACCAGTTTGCCGGAAAAACCTGATTCATTGAAGGCGTTATGGTTTATGCTGTAAATAACAGGGGGATTTATATCTTCCGCTGCATAATTTATCATTAAATCGATTGCAGTATTTTGACAATTATTATGCTCCAGATCATCTTTGAGACAAGCCTTTATAAAGGTTCGCTCACTCTTGTCATTGGGGCCTACAATATAATATCCCGAATATCTGCCAAAGGCCGTTTCGTTCATTGGTATAGGTCTTTCAATGATACCCGGAATAAAAAAACTTGCCGTGCATCCTTCTTCTCCAGTCAGCTCGACCTCAATCCGGTCACCGGTCTTCTGAGACAAGCCGGCCGTATTTTCCCTGACACTTTTAATTAACGGAATTCCTTCTTGGTAAGGAATATAAACAGGGGACAGACTATAGGGATCCGATCTATTTCCCGCTCTATCCAAAGTTAAGATAGTATAAAAATAAGAACGGTCAGGCTTAATACTTGCGTCATAGCAAAAGGTTTTGTCCCCTGATACTATCTCGACGGGAAGCGTCTCATTGTTAGACACTTTAGGTGTTTTTAGCTCACCTTCCTCATGTCTGAAAATCTCAAATCCTGTAAATTCCCCTTTAGGAGGTTCCCATGTAATTTTTACGGTACCGGCATCCCATTTGACATTTGCATCCTTTATGATATCAGGAGGCTGATTATCAATAACTATTCTTTCACCGGCTTGCTTGGATGTTTTATTCCCTTTTGAATCTTCGAGGAATCCAATGGCAACCCCTTCTTCAATAGACATTTCATCAACAATATCCAAACAGGCAGTATAGACACCTTCACCCGTCTCTTCCAAAGGCAGCACAGAAGTCAGGTCTTCTATTTTATAATAAGCTGACAATCCTGGTTCACCGCGTAAGCAAAAACATATTTTATCACCCGCCCTTTTTGCGTTTCCCCCTGTATCCTGAGTGAAGGAGGCTATATATAGGGCAGAGGTAAAGCACTGCGCCTCTTTTGGATATTGGCTTTCCATCCCATTTCCGTTCACGGCTACAACAGAATAGAGATACCCTTTGTCAGGCTGAATAGAATTATCAATATATTGAGTCTCCCTGAGAAGATCACCAGTAGTAAGAAGGGTAAATTCAGTCTCATTCAGAAGACGTCTATAAATCTTATAACCTATGATGTTATCCTCTTCGACCTCTTTCCAGGCAAGAAAAATCTTATTAGCACCGCTTGACTCCTGGATAAATTGGGCACGAACCGAAGAGGGTTCTTCCGGGATGACTGACAAAGGCGTGGCCCCTTCTTCCTGGGAATGTAAACCTTCAATACCGTCTAATCCTACACATGAAACCTTGTAAAAATAGGCGATGCCGTTTACTAAATCGTTATCTATGTAATGGGTATCCTGAATCGGAATTTCGGTTATTCTCTCGAAAGTATTCGCTATCGAATTGGAGCTTCTTCGGTAGACAAAATAACCCCTGAGCTCGGACTTCTCGTAGGGGTCCCAGAAGAGATGGACCTCTCCGTCACCGGGCTTTACCTTGAATCTGGAAGGAGGGAGTATATTGGGTGAGGAAGATATTATTGGAGACCTTTTACTCTCATTTCCCGAATAGTCCACGGCCGTAACAGCATAAGAGTAGGTAACCCCGTTTATCACGCTGGCATCGGTGTAACATATACCGCGAACAGGCTCATCGTTTAGCCTTTCAAAATTATCAGATACGTCTTCACTTCTATAGATATAATAACCTGCAAGATCAGTAAGAAGTGTTCCGTCTTCATTTTTTGTGGGTTTGATCCATGTGATGGTAAGCTCATTATCCCCGACCTTTATCTCTATAGCACTGCAGTTGGTCGCAAAAATAAAGATATACAAGAGGATAAAAAGCCATACAAAATTCAAACCAGAGTTTTTTCGTATTTTTTTATTTATTGTCTGTCTTGGATTCACTTTGCAAACTCCGTATAATTTTAAGATATGAACTCCTATCAGATTTTATCGGTTATTCTTTCTGTTTTGTTTATCCCGCTTCCCTTTATTTTTAATTTTACATTGGGGCTTCCGGCGCAATATTATCAACCTCCTTTTCCTCCAATGTTCGAGCCAGTACCGGATCAAAACTATTGTGGCAACAGGAAGTATCACAGCTCGTTGGGGAATTTAAAGGTTTTACATCCGATTCGTGGATATATTTAACATCATGGCAACTATTAAACGGATCGTTAGCGAGACAGCTCACAGCCCCATTCTGAAGGGCCTTATATCCGCCATATGCAGGCACAGGATTAGCATATCTTGAATCCACAAGCAGCCAGTCTTTTAACAAATGGCCCCTTTGAACCCCGCTGAGGCCACTCTCTGTCACACCCGCAAAAGTACCTTTATTGCCGTGGGGTTCATGACAGTAAGTACATGACGCATTATCCTTGTGAGTATAATGTCCATTAAAGCTTCGGTAAACGGCAACGGTCCCGCCTCCGCCGCCTCCGCCGCCTCCGCCGCCTCCGCCACCGGTTAGGTGACAGGTTGTACAGGACCCGGACTGCACGTGATTGTGGGCGTAGTAGAAATTCGAAACGGTGCCGGGTACGGCATAATCCCGATTGGTCAACTCATATGATATATTAGGGGCCCCTGGCCAAGGGGTTCTTTGCTCCACAAACAGGTTAGGCGCATGACATTCCATGCAAAACAGGTTATTATAAGGCGTTCCGGAATCATTTGCCTGCCCGGTATAGTAAGGCGTACCGGATATCAGTATCCCTGTAGTCGTGTCTGTAATTGTAGCGGTTGCAACACTTGTGGGAAGTGCCAAATAGAGTTCTGAGAAAAAGCCAGGTCTGCTCACAGGTTTCTCACGAGTAATAAGATGGGGATTATGACAGCTCGTACAGTCCAGGACATCCTGAAATTGGGTATCCACAAGTATCGGTTCCAGATGATGGTGGGAGGTAAAACCTGGATCGAAGGCCTCCTGAGCCTCCTCATGACAGGTATAACAAAGGTCTTCGTCTTTCAGTTTCCTCAAACCCGAAAATGTAGAGCCATGATATTTATGACAATCCAGGCAATCTATCAATATTTTAGTGTTTGGTATTGTGCTGATCCCATGGACACTCGATGCCCACATAGAGGCCACTTCGGGCGGATAGCCGCCCGTGCTGAAAAACTTGGTCGGGCTTGTTGGATTTTTAGGTTTATCATGACAGCTCAGGCACATATTCCTTTTATTCATCTGATCACCGTCATATGAAAAACTGTCTGTAAGATCAGGATCTTTTAAGAGCACTATCCCTCTTGTATGCTTTTCGGGATTAAAAAGGTGACAAACCTTACAATCGTTCTTTATTGCTTCTGTCCTTGCCCATAGATCTGTCTGGAGATTTTCAGTAAGACTATTTGGATGATGGGAAGGATAATCCATAAAAAGCTTGGCCTGAAAGCTATGGCATCCTGCACAGCTTATGGGAGGAGAAGTCCTTTCGGTCACCTGTGCAAGTGCATTATCAGGTCTTCCGGACACACATAATAAAAGGATAATGGTTACAGTTATAAAGATCGCTTTGGGCATAAGAGCTATGGGCCATGCGATTTTGCTCTGTTTGATCATCCCTTTTCTCTCCCAAAAATTTTTTTCGGATACCAATTAAACATTTTATTTAATTTCCTTTCAAATAGCATATCAGGTTTTTTTCCATATCTTTTTTCACCTTATGGTCCCCAGGTTATCAGCCACTGCCATGTTCCCGGAAGACTGTTTGGCACAGAGTATGGTATACGCACATTGATCCATGACGGGACATCCGAACCTCCCGGAAAAGTTGGGGGAGTTGGGGCTTGCGGGGCCTGTAAAGACCAGCTTGGGGTTCGCGTACTAAGATTCGGTGGCAAATCAGGATCTCCCACTAATGGATTATGACAGCCTACATAGCAGGTTTGGTTGGCCGGATAGTATTTCGGCTCCTCCGGAGGGTTCCAATCCGGATATCCCATTCTGGTCTGAAACCCGGATGAAGACGTTGGTGGCGTCCTGGGAAATGCGTAGGACTTATCGAAATCTATACTTACTTTTGCTCTTTTAAATGAAGGGTTTACGACAGTAGCACCCCCTGGATCATGGAGACACCCCTGGTGACACATGGTACAGGAAAATTTATGCTCAATGACATGCTTATAATGGGCACCTGACCCTCCCACATAGTTTTGATCCGGATCTCCGGGTCCAAGCCAACCGTCACCTACACTAACTGGCGGATAGCCATGACAATCAATACATAGTACCATGGCACGGTTATGTCTATGACAGTCGGTGCATGCATAAAGCCCAACGTCGAAATGATCGTAAACAGTAGAAGGAGGCCTTCCCAGCAGTAAAATGCTTTTGTATGCGGGATTTACATCCGTAAAGGTCGCCGGAGGATAGATCGGTGCATTTGGCCTCTCGGCAAGCCCATGGCATGCAACGCAAACCTGACGGCTTTCCAGATTGCTCCTTATCTCCTTGTGATAAGTCATGTTAAAGCTTGCCTTATAGGGCCCCATGGGTTTCCCGCCGATTACGGGTTTTATAAAAGCCTGATTCGCAATGCCTTCTATTGTAATCCCAAAATGAGGATTATGACAATCACTGCAAGGAAGTTTATTGTTTTGAGCAATCCCCGGTGTTGCAATAGGTTGTCTTATATAATGCCCCCCAGTCTTTATCTCTGTGGGCATGCCCGAAGGAATCCGGTGAGGTGGTATATCCTGGACAAAGGCAGGGACGTTTTCAAAATATCCCGCGACCAATCCTCCCGGTCCGTCCACAAATGCCACATCCTGGGGCGGGAAAGGAAGGAAAAGGTCCGGAAGGGGATCTGCATCACACACAATTCCGGAATGGCAATCATAGCAGAATATGGTTGAACCAAGTACAAATCCTGGTACGCCCCCGAATGCGACCTCCTCTTCAATGATAGGTCTGGCCCATAGAAGCCTTTGACCCAAAGCCAAATGGGGCCGGTGACAGGCAGAGCATACCCCCTTGGGCGCTATTCCCGCACCCAGGCCATCCACCCCTGCATGTGAGAAATCATGGAAAGAGCCTATGATTCGAGAGTGCTCAGGATGACAAATGATACACAGGTCACTCCCCGCAGGCCCATGGCCATTATCAATAACCAACAGCTTTCCATGTCTGCCGTCTATCAGTGTGCTCTCATCCGACCTTGGATTATCCGTGAAACCATCATATGTAGTTTCCGCAGCATGAATGTTGTGGCAGGTGAGACATGTCATCTGGCCTACATTTGGAGTCAAACCGGCAGGAACAGCCACATACCCTCCCTTGGCACCCTCTCCTCTAGCCATCCCTGGCTCCACATTGCTGTACAGAATAGCCGGCCATTCCGGGGCAGAAATGATTCCCCCGGGTGCAGGGGCAAGACGATGGTTTAGACCGGAAGTACAAACACCTGGCACAGGTTCTGCACTATGACATTCATTACAGAACCCTCCCGGAACATAGGGAGAAGTAAGGCCCTTTAGATACTTTGCCCCTGGATTGGCCGCCCATGTATGCACATCATGACAGGTGCCGCAATACATATGACCTGCCTCGGTTCCATAATCGTCAAGTACCATTTCTCCTGTTCCATCTGATAGCGTAAATGGCCCTGCTCCCGGCTTAAGTCTTATTGCTGTTGGACTTGCAGGATTCGGCATGCTGCGGAATCGATGGCTGAATCTTTTGGAAAGAATAGGATCGGCAGCCTGCTCAGGACTCAAACTCGTAAAGGGTAAAATCAACGATCCGTTTCCACCGAGGCCACCAACGATATCTTCCCGGCTATGACAACCATAACAAAAGTCCTCATAGTCCTGGGCATCCTCATCTTGCAACGCATCTGCCAATCTTAGATTTATTGGCTGAATCCTCATTAAGGTATTTAAAGAGGGGGTCAATGCATCACCCTGATCCTGACCATCATGTATGAAATGACAGAACATGCAGTTTGCAGACCCTACAGTTATTTCCTTATTAATAGATTTGTTATCTTCTTCGATACGTTCATGAACCTTCCTTTTTACAGGGCTTGTTTCTCTTATTTGATGGTGTCCCCATCCCAGAGGTCCGAGCATTACTTCCTTTTTGTTCGAATGACATCTTGAACAAAAATGTGGATTGTCTCCTACAAAGTCCCACCTTAGAAAATTGTTTTCCCTTTTCCCTTTGTGATTTGAGGAATGACAAGATGTGCAGGTTAACTCACCGTTTTCATTAAAAAGGCTTCTGTCTGCGCCGGGCGCCCTTGAGGACTGCCCGAACCGGGCCTGTTTCCCCATAGGATGATGTTCTTTGGGGACCCATCCCTGGCCCTCTGAGCTCAATTGGGTATCGGAATTTGCGTCCTGATCCAGTCTTAAGTTGTCTCCGTATATAAAGGTCGCCCCTAAATCCGACCAGTTAAGTCCGTTCGGATCTTCCTCATGGGGACCATGACAGCCGTAACACATTGAACTTACATCCGTACCGGTAAAACCATCAACATTGGGTTTTGCCCGAAAAGTCTGTGGTTCATATCCGGCTATAAAGATTAACCGTCCGGTATTCGGGTCCTCATCGATTGTAGTGCTTCCGTTATGGGGGTGGTGACATGTCAGGCATTCCATATCTTCATATGATGTCCCGTCATGTATACCTTCATGACACTGATTGCAAAAACCTTCGCGGCTGCCATAAGAACCGACATCCACACCCTTGCTTCTCAGATAATATCCCCCTCCGGAGTCAGGTTGCATGTGTGGATTGTGACAGGAGCCGCAATAAAACCCATCCATTGATTTTTGACCTGGCATAGTAGTGGGTATTGTGTCCCGGTCATTGGGATCCAGAGGGAAATGGCTGGAATCAAAATTGATCACTCTATTTGAATCTATATCCGCCCAATACCTCATTACGTGATCTTCGGGATAGTAGCCTTCCGGTGCGTTTGGATCTGCCAAAATATAACCCTTAAAGACCGTCTTGGAACCGGGGAGCACATATTTAATATTATGGCAGGAAAAGCAAAGCTGGCGAAAACCCTTGAAAGGACCGATCTCATAGCATCCCCTGTCAGGGTTCTGATCCGTAGCGCATACTATTGACCATAGTTTTGGATCGCCGGAGCCATGGGGTGTGTGGCAGGCATTACAAATCCCCTGCCCTCCGGAAAGAGTCCCGTCTCCGTGAGCCCCTTCAGGGAAACTGTATTCACCTTTATCCCCAAATGGATGGCATGCTTTACATAATTCGCTGCCGGGGCTTGTTGGGCTCCGTTTTTTCATATTGTCCTTGACCAGTAAAAATCCATGGTCAGTGTTAGAATCCGTTTTTGTTTTACCTTCCCAGGAAGTCTCTGCCGCATGGACATTGTGGCAGGTCAGACAAATTACCTTTCCACTTCCACCCAGCGTGGACATACCTGTGGCAGGGTCATAGGGAGATGTGATACCACCTGGTCTCCCGCTTCCGCCTTCAGAGAAAAGATCGCCGCCATCATTATAGGTGTCAACAAACTGAGGTGCGGTAGGTGCTCCCTGGGCAGGGTCCGGGTTA
>JBLIRS010000064.1:0-12632 GCA_049472415.1 bacterium
CGGTTGTAGCCGACCAAAGGTCCCGGTAAATCCCGAAGTCGACGAATTTTATTGCCACTTTGGGCAGGTTCTGCATAAAAAAACCCAAGATTGGCTTTGGCGTATATTTTACAACCGGTGATTCAAGCATACCTGAAAGGCTCACCCCTTCTTCCATGAGGGCAAAACCTCCCCCCGAGGTTGAAGCAAGGGCGCGGGCGCCACCATACCAGGCGCCGATTGCCATGTTGATAGCTGCAATCTCATCTTCAGCTTGTTCCGCCACTACGCCGAACTCCTTGGCATGTTGCGCCAAAAATGTCAACACAGCTGTTGAAGGAGACATGGGATAGGCGGATATGAAGTTACACCCCCCGGCAATGGCCCCCAGCGAAACGGCCTCAGCCCCATTTATCAGTATCTCGTCACGAACCATGGTGTTCTTTTTGATATAGATATCTATCTTGCCTGAATTTAAAAGATCGGCCCCTATCTCCAATCCCCTTTTTACCGCCTCTTTATTTTTTTCAATAACCTCTTCCCCTTTCTTGGCAAAATATCCGGCGATATAATCCTCCAATATATTTTGCTCACACTCAAGAAGTCCCGCAATTACCCCTATGCCTATCATATTGGCATAAATCTGCCCCCCTATCTCCGAGGCAATCTTAGAAAAGGGTATGTCCATAATATCGCGTTCTGTCTGCAGCTTCTCCTTTTCACCCAGTATCGCCGTTTTGGGGGTGATCCTCCTTTCCAGATGGGCAATGGCGTGCTTATCTAATGGGACAAGGATATCGATCCTGTCCGAATAGGCTGCAACCCTTCTTGAAGACACACGGATCTCTGTGGAGTTGCTGCCTCCCCGGATTCTTGACATGTATTCCTTTGTGGCAAACACGTTATACCCGGAGAGTTTTAAAACACGCGTCAGGATGTGTTCTATTGTCTGGATCCCCTGTCCAGCAGAGCCACAGAGGGTGATGGATAAATCATCTCTCTCTAAATTCAAAAAATTGCTCATAGGATTTACCCCCGGCCCGAAACTTATCGACTTAATTTGCAGGTTGTTTTTAGGATGCTATGTAAATCAAATAAATACCTTTTGAAGGTGCAAATGTTATAAGCCCCATTCCAAACACTTATTTAGTATAACAATATAACAGGTCAGGATATTTAATTCCAGTGTTTTATTTGAGTCAGTATATTAGTGTTCTCTCTATATAAATATATGTAATCTTAAAATGAGATAGATAAAGCGAACAGCTTAAGCCCTTTGCTTTCTTTATCATTTTAGGTCCACATAATTTTTTTAATTCCCTTATTATTCACCAAGCACAAGAAGTCATAATATGTGTTCCCCACATATGTGGGGATGAACCGTTATTTGAACCAGTTTGAGGGGCTGTTGTAATGATCAGGGAGTTAATGCTCATAAATAAAAGGGGATAATCTGTATATCAAATCCATGCTCTGTTATTTTATCACTATCTCCTTCGGCAAGGATAATTTTGGACTCTTTCAATTTGAAATACCTCATGGCTTCAACCAAAGCGGAGGTTTCTCCAAGAAGCGTTTCTCTTTTTTGGCTTTTTAGGTGTTGAAAGCAGTAAGAGAGTGCTTTTATCAGAGCGTCTCACTCCAGTTAAGGTCACAATTTCATCAGTGGCTAGAAATCTTTTCAGCAGTGTAAGATATTCTTCCCTGGAAATACCCGTGTCTATACCTTTCTCCCAGAAATTCCACAAGATCAGGGTTTCTATTGTTTGCTCTTTTTCCATCTATATAATCCTTATAGATATTTATTGTCTGGTCTATCGGATAATATTAAAATATATTATACGATATAATTTATCAATACTTAGAATATATCTTCTTTTCGATAAAAATTTAAATTAGTTCACAATGGTTTCAGAGGTATTTATGAACTCATCCCCAATTTTAATTTTATAAAACATATGAAATTTGGCGGAGCCATTCTAGGATATTGACATAATATCAAAAAATAAACTAAACTTCTCTAGCGTAACAAAAGTTTGAAAACTAATTTTGGATATACAAATGATCTTTGTTAAAATTGTAAAGTTGTTAAGGATTTTTAATAATACTATTATAAGTGTTCTATTAATCTAATAGAATATATAATATCAAGTAAATATATAAAGTCTTAATTTATAATTATCTTAAAGCCTTAGATCCAATATGAAATCAAGGACATTGGAAAGGTTTGAATCGGTTTGCAATCATTATGGAATCAATGCCATTTATGTGTTCGGAAGCAGGTCAAAAGAGGTTGCTGATTTTGTAAAGGGAAAGGGAAATATGGATAAAGATTGCAATTCTGATGTTGATCTGGGTGTTTTGCCTGACAGGGATTCTCTGTTGACACCCCAGGACAGGATTAAGGCAACTATCGCACTGGAAGATCTGCTCAAGGTTAACAGGGTGGATTTGATAATATTGCCGGAGGCTCCCCCTTTTTTATGCCTTGATATAATAGAAGGAGAACTTCTTTATACTTCAGATCCTGATGAAACTTCAAGGTATGAATTATATGTATTACGCAGGGCGGGTGATTTAGCATTTTATGAGAGGCAAAGAAGAATCCAAATTTTAACAGGAGAGATACCATGACCCCTTCAAGGATTCGAGAGAAGGTAATTGTAGAGAAGACATCCTGGATCAGAAAGATGCTGGAAGAAATTAAAAACTTACCAATGGATTCGTATGACTCCTTCATC
This sequence comes from bacterium, assembly GCA_049472415.1. Classification (GTDB taxonomy): domain Bacteria; phylum SZUA-182; class SZUA-182; order DTGQ01; family JAFGSM01; genus JBLIRM01. The sequence continues at coordinate 2,721 of JBLIRS010000064.1, forward strand.
TCTGATTCACGAAACATTGCGGCTGCAGAGTCTTATCTTAGAAGGGCCTTGGAGGCTTTAATGGATTTAGGGAGACACATTCTGGCAAAGGGATTTGGCAAAGCGGTCACAGAGTATAAAGATATTCCGTTGGAGCTATTGGAAAAAGGTGTTTTGACTAAATCGGATGCCGTTGTTATGCGAGAAATGGCGGGATATCGAAACCGTATGGTACATTTTTACAATGAAATTTTAGCAGAGGAATTGTTCCAGATTTGTTCTGAACAGTCAAAGGATCTGGAGGGAGTTCTGTCCGATATTTTGCAATGGATTAATTCACATTCCGATTTGATAGATCATTCACTGTGAACAACTAAAAAGCTCTGTCAATTTTATGTAAAAATTACGAAAACCACTTAATATATAGTTCTAATATATCATTATACCCGTTCTCATATTTCAAGACCTGGCCCCACTTATTAAAAGAATATTCCACCAAAATTAAAAGCAATGGCTTCAAAAACCGGATAAATTTTTTAAGTCTTAACTCATGTTAAGGGTATTTCGCCATCCGTACCAAATCTTTTGCACAAAGATTGATATTGCTGCCACAATTCCAAAGGCAGACGTTTGCCGAATTTTATGAAAAATTCCTTATGACCTTTCAGCTCTTCTATCCAGGCTTCCCGATCTATTCCCAAAAGGGTGGTTAACTCCCCGGAAGAGATATCGAGGCTTGACAGATCAAGGCTTTCCGGAGTGGGAATAAATCCTATAGGGGTTTCCATGGCCTGTGTTTCGCCCCTGCAGCGGGCAAGTATCCATTCAATGACCCTCAGATTTTCCCCATAACCGGGCCATAGAAATTTTCCGTTTTTATCCGTCTTAAACCAGTTGACATGGAATATCTTGGGCTGTTTTTTCATGCGAAGTCCCATGAAAAGCCAGTGCCGGAAATAATCGGCCATATTATATCCGCAAAAGGGCAACATGGCCATCGGGTCACGCCGCACTTCACCTAATTTCCCAAACTGGGCCGCTGTCCGTTCAGAAGCCATGGTTGCCCCGACATAAACCCCATTCTCCCAGCTAAAGGACTCATAGACAAGTGGGGCAACCCTTGCCCTGCGGCCCCCGAAAATGATGGCTGAAATGGGAACACCATGGTGCTGCTCCAATCGGAATGACGCAGTGGGACACTGATTTATGGGAGCCGTAAACCGGCTGTTAGGATGGGCGCCCTTAATGATATTCCCGTCTTCATCTTTCATCCCCGGCCTCCAGGGACTTCCTTTCCAGTCCATTCCTTCCTCGGGAGGATCGCCGTCACCCTCCTCCCACCAGACAGTGCCATCTGGCTTCAAAAGGACATTCGTATAAATCGTATTTTTTTTGATGGTCTCCATTGCGTTGGGGTTGGTTTTGGAATTGGTTCCTGGCGCCACGCCGAAAAATCCCGATTCCGGATTAATGGCCCACAAACTGCCATCGGTATCGATTCGCATCCAGGCGATATCATCTCCCACTGTCCAGATTTTATACCCCTTGTGTTTTAAGGCTTCAGGCGGCACAAGCATGGCCAGATTCGTCTTTCCGCAGGCGCTTGGAAATGCTCCGGCAATATACATGATCCTGCCGTTAGGTTCTTCCACTCCCAGGATGAGCATGTGCTCGGCCATCCAGCCCTCCTTATGACCCATAAAACTGGCTATTCTCAAAGAAAGGCATTTCTTGCCAAGCAGTACATTGCCCCCGTAACCGCTTCCGACACTCCAGATTGTATTGTCTTCAGGGAAATGGAGGATCAATCGCCGTTTGATATCAAGCTCTGCCTTGCCGTGCAGACATTTGGTGAACTCACCTGCGGGGCCTAATTGTTCAAGGACTTCTTTGCCCATACGGGTCATGATCCGCATATTCAGGACAACATAAATGCTGTCTGTCAATTCGACACCGATCTTGCTAAATGGAGATCCGACAGGCCCCATGGAAAAAGGGACAACATACATAGTGCGGCCCTTCATTGAACCTGAAAAAATGGCACCGGCCCTGCGGTATCCCTCTTCAGGGCTCATCCAGTTGTTGGTAGGGCCGGCATCTGATTTCAGATGGGTACAGATAAATGTGAGGCCCTCGGTTCTTGCCACATCATTGATAGCTGTACGGTGATATACACATCCCGGAAGCTTTTCCTGATTTAATTGGATTAACTCCCCTGTGGAAAAGGCCTCCTTGCTGAGCTTTTCCTTTTCCTCTTCCGAGCCGTCGCATATTATGATCTTGTCGGGTTTACACAGATCTCCGCATTCTTCTATCCATTCACGAAGTGAAACGTTTTCAATGTCTTCTAGTCTCATGGCTGCCCCTTCCTTAATATTTTTTTATTAAATTTTTTTTTCAAAGGCCTAGATGAAAAATCTTTCCTGAAGATTATTTTAATTTATTATAGCTTAAATCAATCCAAAATTGAACCTATTGAGAAAAATAAATAATGGAAACCACCAAATGGGTTGTCAGATCTGAACTGTTACAAATCTGAGATCTTGATAAAGGCTACTTTTTGACCATCATGAGACATTGATGGCTGACTGCAGCTTATGCCATCGCCATTGCTTATATTATATGGCTCAGCATCTCCTCTTTTGATGTAAACATCGGTCCATTCAAAAACACCCCCCAATCCCTCTCTGCTTTCAAGCTTCAGATAAATCCTTGTATCACCATATACCCTTTCCTGTTCCAAAACATGGTTTATCATGTTCCGGTCTTTCTTTGACTCATTATCATAGTCCAGATATGTTACCTTACCAGTGACAATTGACAGTATCCCAGGCAGAAGAGCCCCCTCTTCATCTTCAAAAAGCAGGAGAATCTTATCCTGATCCTTTTTGTCCGTCCCAACAATCTTTATAATCCGGTCATCTTCATAAAGTCTTTTTGTTTTCCCACCTGATAATGGGACCTGAACGATACTATCCCCTTGCATGGCCACTATATTTTTATCCCCATTAAGAAAGACCGGAAATCTATAACCTATACCGTTGGTAAGCTTTAAAGAGGTCTTGTTTTTTAAGTTGTATATCCAAATATCACCGGATTTATCATTATCCATGGGGCACCTCTGCTGGCTTGTTGTAGCAGAAATGCCCGTAAACTCCAGGATTCTTTTTAACATCGAATCAGCCCGGGTTTCGGCCTGCATAATGAAAAAAAGCAAGATAAAGGATATGAGGAAAGTAAATGGGAAAATACACGGGGTATTGTTTTTCTTCATAAGTTTTCACTCCTTTTTTTCACAGTTTTAAAAGCCTCCCTATTTGCCATAAAGCACAGGGAGTATACGCTCATAAGCTACAACTTCGATTTCTTTGATGTCCTCCCGGGGAAGGGTTATAAGCGATTTAGAAACTCCTTCACCCTTCTTTTTTTGTATAAGATATGTTATTCCCTCTTTACCTTCCCAAACCAGCCAGGCCTCTTCTTTTTCCTTTAAGGTCCTTATCCCGCCCAAATCGGCAACCCTGGGCATGGATTTGTCGACAATGAGATAGCCGTAATTAACAGGCAAAAGCAAGAACTGCACAACCATCAGAAAGGCTAAAATACCTTTAAGCAGGCGAGATAAAGTAGTTAACGAAGTTTGTTTATGTAAAAAGAAAAAAAATCCTCCCGATATAATGCAGCCTCCTATTAATCCACTGAAATAAAGGGCCATGAGGCCCTCATTCCTGGTAAGCAAAAGACTGTTCAGCCACCCTGCCTGTGGAGGCAGCTTTTCTCTCAGGAGCAGGTTACTGAGAAAAAAACACTTCCTCATGACAAACTGAATCATAAATAAAGAGAATATTATTCCAAATAGGGACCACCTGTTGGGGGTTGTTGCCCAATCTCTTATCTTTGTCCACCAGGATGTCCATTTCGCGGCAATCCTTTCCCTGATTCCTCCAGACAAAATACGATAGGGGAGGTAAGAGATCAGAGCAAAAAACGCAATCACTGATAATAGGAATAAAATCACCAGCAAAAGGGTGGGTATAGAAGAAACCATATAGATCAGGCACCTTGCCCCGGTAAAAAGGTATCTCTCATCCAAAACCGTCAAATCGGTACTGATTCCAAGGGCTGTAAGATGGAACCGAAGTGACAGGTAACCCAAAAGGTACAGGGCAAAGCTGCCCACAACGGTGTAGACCGGCCAGTTGGCGCCGATTCCCTTTATTTTATCCACCAGGTCCTGCCATAGTTCTGCCATTTTTATCTCCCCACCACTCCAAATGAACCCCAGTAGTAAGGATGTGTGTATTTGGGATCTTCCTTAACCCTTCTTAATGCCAGACGTGCCGCCTCACATATGGATTTGTGCTGGGCCTCTCCGTAAAAGGTCTCCATCCAGATTGCGGTTGAGGCCGAGTCCACCTTCCAGTAGGACAAAACCAGATTGTTGGCCCCTGCAAAAAGGAGGGCACGCTGCATGCCAATGAGTTCATTGGCATGGGTGGCAGTGGCGCGTCCGGTTTCACAGGCGCTCAGTACTACCAACCGGGCCTTTTCAAGAGGCAGGCCGAACATCTCCGCAGCAGTCAAATCGCCGTCATCCCGGTCATCCTTCTTAAGTTTGAGATATGACAGGAGTGGCTCCTGCGGATTGAAATATCCATGCACCGCAAGGTGGATAACTGAGTACTCATCCGCCCATGCCTTCAAGTCTGCCTCCCTGATATGGGCTGTGGGCATAATCCTGCTGTCTTCACCGTATAGTTTGCCGATCCCCGTCACTTCATCCGGTGCCTCGTTTATCATCGGATCGGCCGCAGCTAACAACCTGCCGCCCTTTATACCCATATTCTTTTTGAGATGCACTAGAAGTGCCGCATTCGGGGCATACGAAATCTGATAATCCTCACCGAAGTATCTCTTCTCAATAGGGTTATAAAATATTTGAAAGGGGATGTAATAGAGGTCCTCATGGGGTATGATTACTATATGCTTCGTTTTTATCCATTGCAGTGCAGGCTGCACAAGGAGCAGAAAAAGCTCGCTCGAAGTCTGTAGATTAAAGGCTTTGTTCCGGTCGGCAAGGCTTTTACGAAGCGTGTCGACCTTGTTTATAAGCTCTGAGCGCGGCAGGAATACCGACCGTACCCGAACCTCGTCTTTCCTGATATGCCAGAGAATCACTGCGCTTTCCTGTAAAAGGTAATAGAGGACCTCATAGTCATCCTCTTTCATAGACTGCTGCAATTGCTTGAGCGATAGAGGTTCGGAGACCATAAGCTTTCGAATCCGGGCAGAACCTCCCTTATCAGGATTTACAAGTCCGGCATAATCCCGTTGAAGATCATCTATCATCTTTTCCTTCTGAACAATCTGCTGTGCAAATTTTTCTCTCTCAGGCCTGCTTCTCAACCCAAAAAGCTCTGATTGCAACGAGGCTATTTTCGCTTTCAATCTAAGGGACTCAGCATAAAGACTTTGATCTTCAGGCTTTGAAAATTCAAGGCGCTTGCTGCTTAACAGGTCAGTCATGGCACGTGATCTTGATCTCTCCATAAGGTCAAAGGCCTCACCAAAATTGCGTCTTTCCAGATAGTGAAGGATAGGCGCATAATAGAATTCTATCTTGTCTTCAAGGAAAAGCCCCCGGTTTTTCTCGTCAAAGAGAGAGCCCCTGTCCTCTTCCAGTAACCTTACCGCCATCAGATATAATTTAAGGGCATCATCATTCTCCCCCTGCATTTCATGAAACAATCCCTTTATATAGAAACTCCTGGCATCTCCGGCGCCAAAAACGCTCTCATTCTGCTTCATCCACTCTATTAATCCTCCGGCAAGCTCATTTTCCCCGGACAGGAAACGTTCATGTATCAATACATCTTCGGGTTTTTTGGGATTAAACACATTTAACTGTACTGTCTGCTTATGCATATTTTCCTGCTTCTTAATCAGCTCACGCCGGCCCTCCACCTCTCGAAGAAACCCTTCTGTCGTCTCGGCCAGGCCCCTGTAGCCTAGCTTTTTAGCGATTCTGAGTGTCTGCTCATAATCCTCTTTTGCCAGGTCAAGTGCGGCGTAACAAGGGCCGAAGGCCCTGAGATAGTCACATTTTTCAGCGCGCTTCAGGTAGATATCGGCACGATCCAGATAGGCATACAATAATAATGTCTGATCGTCTATTTCTCCCTGTTCGACTAATTTAAAGGCCAGATTAAGGGTGTCGGCGGCAGCTATAAGATCACCCTGAGTGATCTGGATCTGGGCCTTAAAATCAAAGGCATCGAAAAGGTAAGTCCTGTCTTCGATCATGCTGCTCAAATTGATTGCCCGTTCTATATGGGCGGCAGCGGAACCATAATCGTGCGTGCCATAAAGTTCTGCCCTTGCATGTCCCATAAGGGCCTTAGCCTGATAGGCAATATGATTTGCCTTCTCTGCAAGCTTCTCGGCACGCTCATAATATCTTATAGCCTCATCCCACTGGTTTTGCATCCGATAAATATCACCCACTTTGATCAGGCTTAAGGATGCAGAGCCAAGGTCGCCAAGCTTGATAAATCCTTCGTAACTATCTTTAAGTTCTCTTTCCGCCAGTTGAAGATCATACATCCTTGTTGTAAAATCACCCGTCTTTCGAAAATGATCGATGAAGCCGTCTATCCTCTTTATAGCTTGCTGTTGTAAAAGTCCGGGCTCCGTCTCAAGGCAGGCCCGTCCGGGAAGGAAAAGGAGGGAAAAAGCAAAAAAAGAAATGATAAACAACAAATAATAGCCTCTCTTCTGGTTCATTTTTCACCTCTCTTTCTGGGAATTGATTTATAAATACCAGAAATGAACAAGAGAAAACTGCCAGTATCATTTCTTCCAGCTAATTAGCACAACGTATTAAAGCTCAGTGATTTTTTCACTTTATTATACAGGGCATGCAAACTCTTTCAATAGTATACCTTCAGTCTCAAAGCATTTACAAGGCTCATTTAACAAAGCCAATATTGACATGGCATCAAAAAATAAACTAAACTTTCCTTTAGTAACAGATTTTAATAGTCCCGACATATGTATTTCATTAGTTTATTTGAAAATTTCAACTATAAGCATAAATTTATGGATCGATCATTACTCCGGATTTTTGGAGTTTTCTTTAAATCAGGGACATTAAAAAAAAAGTAGCCCTCATCAGGAGCAACAATATTGAAAAAAACGCATAGCAGGATCTTTATCAGCTACCGGCACCGGGAACCGGATGAAAAACTCGCCCGTTTTATTGCCAAATCCCTGGGAGACAGAGGCCATCATATATTTATTGATATCCGGATGCCTGTTGGCACAAACTGGGTAAATAGGATTGAAGATGAGATAAAGGCCGCAAACTTCTTTATTGTTCTTCTTTCCGGGGAATCCATCCGAAGCGAGATGGTAAGGCAGGAGGTGAAACTGGCGCATAGATTTTATAAGGAAAAAGGCCTGCAAATACTCCCTGTACGTGTCGCGTTCCGGGGTGAGTTGCCTTACGACCTGGGGGCGTATCTGGATACTATTCAGTATGCCGTATGGGAGGAGCCCACTCCCTACGATATCCTTGGCCAGCAGATTATTGATGCTGTTGAGAGATCAATGCCTTTAAATACAAAGGGCAAACCGGATGATGGGGAATCTTCTGATTCGGGAGTCCAGGGACTTTTTGATGTCACCGAGGCCATTGGCGCTCCCCTGCCAAAAGCAGATCACAGATTGGCCCCCCTTCAGATTAAACTGGAAAAGGGCACGCTCAGGCCCAATTCCCCATTTTATATAAAACGAAAGGCCGATGATGAGATACAACACCAGATCCGGGCCCAGGGCACCACTACGGTGGTGAAAGGCCCGCGGCAAATGGGCAAGAGCTCGCTTCTTGCCAGGGTCCATGCCGAGGCCAGGCAAAACGAACAGCAATCCTGCTATCTTGATTTTCAATTAATTGATGCTTCACATTTGAGCAGCCTTGAAACCATATTCAGATATCTGGCAAAAAAGATCGGCAGGGATCTCAAGGTTTCTGCAGACTCGGAAGCATTTTGGAGAAAAACAGAAGGGGCAAAGGATAACATAACGAATTTTATGGAGGGGGCAATCCTTTCCCAAACCAAATCGCCCATTATTATCCTGATCGATGAGGCGGATCAGGTGTTCAATATGCCCTGGAGGGATGATTTTTTCAGCACCATCCGGGGCTGGCACAATCTTCGGGCCACAAGGGATACATGGGACCTCCTCAACCTGGTTATTGCACATTCCACCGAGCCATATCTCTGGATCCGGGATATTCATCAATCCCCTTTTAATGTGGCCTTTCCCATAAGGCTTGAAGACTTTCATCCCCGGCAGGTATCCGACCTGAATGAAAGACACGGCTCTCCGTTAAAAGGGAACAAAGGGGTTGAAGGATTAATGGGCCTTGTGGGCGGTCAGCCCTACCTTGTACGTCAGGCCCTTTATACATTAGTAACAAATCAATGGTCTTTGCCTCAGTTGCAGGAAGTGGCAACCAGCGAAAGGGGGCCGTTTGGCGATCATCTGCGAAGCTTTGTGAGATGCCTTCAGGAAAACAGGCCCCTTAAAAAGGCCCTCCAACAAGTTTTATATCATGGTTCGTGTGATGACGAAGAGTGTTTTCAGAGGCTCTGGTCCGCTGGTCTGGTGAAGGGGGAGACACGGCACGAAGTCTGGATGCGCTGTAATCTTTACCTTGAATATTTTAAGACCCATCTATGAGCCATCCAAGTCAAACAAACAAGGAGTTCTATGTTGTCGGCGGCACCATGCGGCCGGAAAGCCCCAGCTACATCAAGAGGGAAGCAGACCGGAAGTTATATAAGCACATAAAGGCAGGGGACTTCTGCTATATATTCACATCCCGCCAGATGGGAAAATCCAGCCTTATGGCCCGCACTGCAAAAAGGCTCCAGGAGGAAGGAACCAGCACAGTTATCCTGGACCTGACCATGATAGGCGCCGAGAAGGCAAAAAGGTCTGCGGACAGATGGTACTATGGGATTGCCCATCAGATAATCAGGGAGCTTAACCTTAAACTTGATCTTCTGGCATGGTGGAAATCCAGAGGCAATCTCTCATCCCTGCAGCGGCTCATGGAATTCCTGAAGGATGTGGTACTGGGGAATATCCCGGGGAAAGTGGTCATATTCGTGGACGAGATAGATACCACCATCTCCCTTCCCTTTACGGATGATTTCTTTGCCGCCATTCGCGCCTGCTATAACTCCCGTGCCACCGAACCCGAATACAATCGCCTGAGTTTTGTGCTGCTGGGTGTGGCAAGCCCGTCCCAATTGATCAAAGATACCCGGAGGACCCCTTTTAATATAGGATACCACATTGATCTTACGGATTTCACCTTTGAAGAGGCAAGGCCCCTGGCCCGATATCTTTGCCTGGATCAATCGACCAGGGATAAAGCACTGAAACGTATCCTGTATTGGACCGGGGGGCATCCTTACCTGACACAGAAACTCTGTCGAGCATTAAATACGGAAAAGATCAAGTCCTGTTCGGATGAAGATGTGGATCGTGTTGTGAAAAAGCAATTCCTCACCCCTGAGGCCGAGACCCAGGACCATAACCTCAGTTTTGTCCGGGACCGTTTATCCCGTGCCGGTGAATGCAGCACCAGGGAACTGCTGAAGATTTACAGGGGCATCTACAAAGGAGCAACCGTTATGGATGATCCTCTTTCCCCTGTGCATACCGCCCTCAAGCTCTCCAGTGTTATAGTGCCCAGGGACGGCCGAAGGTTATCCGTGCGTAACCGGATATATAAACAGGTGTTTACACCGGCATGGGTCAAGGATGCCATGCCGGTCAATTGGACACTATGGACCGGCACTGCTGCATTCTTGATAATAGTGCTCGGTTTTGGTTTTTGGTATCTGGCACTGCTGCCCC
>JBLIRS010000065.1:0-12617 GCA_049472415.1 bacterium
GGGTATGGGGAGCCAGACATTTGATAAATAGCTATCGGTTGATTCCCGTTTTATTCTATTTTAAACATTTAAGCTTAAGCCCATGGATCTTTTAAATCTTAAACCCAATAATTCTTTAAATCCTTCTTTTACAAGAAATATAAGGAATGCTCAAGCAATCAATCCCTTTTCCCTGGCAAGTTTCCTCCCGATTTCCATAAACCTTTCCTCGCCAATTTCCTTTAAAATCGGCTCTAATGCCCGTGCATTTTGTGAAAGCTTATACTGCATACCCTGAGTCATGGCTATAAAACCTGCAAGAATGATGTAGTTATTCCCTGTTTCCTTATCATTTTTATTAAGGTAAGCAGTCCCCATATTAAAATATGTGGAAGCCAATCCGGCCCTGTCCCCCACTTCGATCAATTTTTTTTCTGATTTCAGATAAAACTCAAGTGCCTTATCCCATTCGCCTTTATTTGAACAGATTAAACCGATGTTGTTGTAAGTATAAGCTAACCTAGCCCTGGCGCCGACTTCGATCCATTTTTTTTCTGATTTCAGATAAAACTCAAGTGCCTTATTCCATTCGCCTTTCTTATAATAGATTAAACCGATGTTGTTATAAGCATAAGCTAAGTTGGCCCTGTCCCCGACTTTAATACATATTTTTTCGGATTTCAGGAAAAATTCAAATGCCTTATCCCATTCGCTTTTATTTAAATAAATTCCTCCGATGTTATTGTAAATAAGAGCTAATAAAGCCATATTCCTTTCTTCAATACATATTTTTTCGGATTTCAGAAAAAATTCAAGAGCCTTATCCCATTCGCCTTTATTTAAATAGGCATAACCGAGATTGTTGTAAGCATAAGCTAATCCAGCTCTGTATTCCGATTCAATCCATATTTTTTCGGATTTTAAGAATAATTCAATTGCCTTGTTCCATTCGCTTTTATCTGAATAGATTAACCCTATGTTATTGTAAATATGGGCTAAACCATCCCTGTTATCTACTTCAATCAGTATCTTTTTTGATTTTAAAAAATACTCAAGAGCCTTATCACATTCACCTTTTTTACGGTAAATTTCTCCGATGTTGTTGTAAATAATGGCTAATCTGGCTCTATCCCTCAATTCAATCAGTATCTTTTCTGATTCTAGAAAACGCTCAAGAGCCTTATCCCATTCGCCTTTATTTGAATAGATTTCACCGATGTTATTATTGGCAATCCCCAGATATTTTTTTTCAACATTGCTGTTTTCTTCAAGAATAATGTTGTGAAGGTATAGACTCTCATCCCAGTATCCTTTTAAATTCAATTCTTTCTCATAATCAATAATCAAATCCACCATCCGGTCAAACTTCTTTGCTCCACGAAGATGATACACCGCCCTTGAAAGGTCCTCTATATTCAATGTGCCCCTGATATCAAGATAGTATTCAGCCGCATGGCTGTGAGCGGTTTCCTGTTCTTTTTCCCTCCACCACTCCTTTTTGATATGCCCCCGGTTTAATGGGTGAACCTGATAGAGAGGGATATCGGATGTTTCATCCCTGTATTCCTGAAGCAGGGTATAGTCCACAAGTTTTCCAATGTGTCTGTCCATCTGCTGTTCATCGGGCTCATGCAACTTTAATCCTTCACGGGTCACCGGTCCCTGATATACTGATATCTTACGGAAGAAGGACCTCTCTGGCTCGCTGAGGAAATGATAGAGCTCCTCGAAGATGGTAAACTCACGCATCTTTTTTTGCATAGACTCAAGCTTTTCTTTTAACTCAGACCATTGGTAGTTTCCTTCTTTTATGAGTTTCCCCAACTCATTGATGGCCTTGGGATTTCCGCCAATGGTACTGTAAATCTCCCTTATATGCTTTGATTCTATCTCCGAAAAGTCATCATTGAATATCATCAGTTTTCTCGCCTCCACCCCGGACATCTCCTTCAGGGAGGTCTGATAAAGGAGGTCTTCCCCGATGCCGGGAATGGTGTAGCGGCAGGTGATCAGAAGCCTTGAATTGGTATGAGGCAACTCCTGCAGGAGGGTCCTGAAGGTTTCTTCCCAGAAGCTGTTTTTGAATGCCCTGAATTGCTCGGATTTTTTCAGGTTTTCTTCAAAGTTGTCAAGCAGGTAGAGGGTGTCCCTTATTCCGAGAACTTTTGAGAGGATGTAAACGATCCTTTCCCTGTAATCCGTGAGACCTTTCAGGTATTGTATATGTTCGGTTTCACTTTCAGCTATAAGGGCATTAATGGTTTTCTCTATGAAGATATCCGGTGAAAGATCACCATAGAGGGGGATGACAAGATAACCGGATGCGTGAAGCCTGTCTGTAATCCAGCTTGCAAGGGTGGATTTCCCAATGCCGCCCGCGCCTGTGATGCAAAGGGCCGGAGGCTCTCCCCTGCGGAGTATATTCATAAATTCTCTCTGTTCACTGCGTCTTCCCCTGAAGCCTGTTTTCAGGTGTTTTACCCTGCCGTACAGGATAACGGCAGAAGATTTTCTTTCTGTCTTCTCTACCGGTTTTTTCCAGTCCACTATATGGAGATTTGCATCCCTGGCAAAGAGGGCAGGGATGATCCACTGAAAACTTTTTGGATATTTTTTGGCATAGGCCTGGCGGGATTGTTGGAGGGCATGGGAAACTGTTCGCCTCAATGTGAGGTTTTTATAGAATGATTCAGCAATTAATACGGCAGCGGCATCCATCACCGAATACTTCATGCCTATGACCATGGGGATGCCGTTTGCAATCAGGGATTGGGCAAGCCCAGTATTCTGTTCTGTTTCGCTGCCGGACTGGCAGGCGCTTAAAAAAAGGAGGCGCACGGAACGGGACCCTATAAGTTTTTCCGCAAATTCCTTTGCGCTGACCCGCTTTTCCATGCCGGATTCGCCCTCCATGAGCAGATAACCGGTTTGGATTTCCCTGTCATAGAAACCATGGCTTGAGAGATGAACCACATGGTAGTCTTTGTTGGCAAGCATCTTTTCCATCTCATCCAGGGTGCCACCTTCGGCGATATCGATCTCCAGCTCATTGTTTCGCTTTAGATCTGCCAGGGCATCCATGATGATCTCTTCTTCCCTCTCATAATTCAGTAAAGGATTTGTTCCTTTCGGTGAGCATGCCATGAATAATACCCTCAGCGGCCTTGCTGAGAGTGCGATGGTGCTTTCAGCCCCGTCAAGAGGGGTGCTGCGTATGAGCTGAAACCTGGGGTCCAGGGCCAGGAACCCGGATTCCTCAGAATACAAAAGCTCCCACGGGATAAGACTCGTGTCCTGATCGGATGTCCGGATAGATATCAGTATGGGCATATTGTGCGATTTTGCAGATTGCATGGTATTGTTAAAGTGCGGGCAGGGTTGTACAAAGCGCTGGAATATCTCGCTTCCCAATTGGATGATATCACCTGAAAAACGGCCTGGCTCCTTATTAGAGAGAAAGGAGTCCAGCAGCCTGCAATGGCCTAATATCCCCAGTATTTCATCAGGTGTGACAAAAAAGGTCTCTTCTTCACAATCCCTTGCCGATAAGGTAACGGCATATCTGTCATCCTTGCTTTTTATTTTTATATCCAGTTGATATGTATCATCTGGATACGATGTGTCATGCAAATTTTCGTTTTTGTCCATATTCAAGGCGCTTCAACTAATTACAAAATTTGTTTTTTGGTAACAAAAACCGGTTTGTTCTATAACTAAAATATAGTTTATAATCTTATGTATTGTCAATTTATATATTGGCAAACCTAAAATAAGTAATTGAAGAAGTGCCTCATTTTTTTTCTAAAGGCCTTAGCGAAATTAAGAGATTTTTTAATAAATGCCCCTGGATAAGCGAGAGGATATATTATGAAAAAGGTGGGGCTACGGGAATTAAAAAATCATTTTAGCCAGTATCTTCAGGAAGTGAAAAAAGGCAAAGATATTTTGGTTACGGATCGAGGTAAGGCAATTGCCCGGATTGTGCCAGTGAGAATCAATGAGAAGGAAAAAGATACCCGCTCTGTCTTGTTAGAAATAGCCAGAGAAGGCTACATTTTATTGCCTCAGCAATGGGGAAAACCTATGGCTCACCCAAATCGTTTCAAAATCAAAGGGAACCAATTTTCTGATGCGGTTGTTGAGAATAGAAGATGATTTTATACTGCTATACCTCTTTTATCTTCTCTCTCTTAAACCTTTCCTTATTTTTATTATTAAAAAGCCCTTTCAGGAATTTTTCTCCCATTATATCCATAACCAGATATCCGAGGGCATAGCTTTTTTCTATATCATCTATGGGTGAGTTTTCTATCTTTTCCGCTTCCTTCATCACGGCCTTGGTTGTTTCTTCGGAGTTGATCTGGCTGGATGCTATAATCGTGGTTACTACATAATCCTTGGCCCTGGAGAAGTCAATGTCGACCATAAGCTCTTCCACCAGATCTTTGCGCACAATCGCCCGGTCCCGGTCAATCTTTTTTTCCAGGGTTTCCAAAAGCACATTGACTATGATTTCAGGTCCCACTGCCGCTTCTTTTCCTGAGATGTTCACCTTTAAAAACTTTGACCGCATCAATAGGCTGGATCCGAGGCCAGCGGTCAGGGCCGCTTTCAAAAGGTCTGTTTCCATTTTACCGAAGAGACTGGTTTTGGTGAGAAAATAGAATGCAACGGATACAATGATCAGGTTTAAAATGATATATCCCCATGCGGTTGCATTGCCTTTAATTACATTAAAGGGCTCATCTTTAAACTTTGATAAAAGCTCAGCAACGCCGAACAATAGACCTAAAAATATTGTTAATGTCCATGCGGCTATCATGGAAGGACCTCTTTTCCTTTTTGGGTTAGCTTGATTTTATCATTTCCTGTGTTGTAATCTGGTTCAACTTCAACAATCCCTTCGTCCTGCAGGCCATTTACGATTTCTTGGCATACATCCAACTTCAATTGGGAAGACCTGGCGAGCGCCATGAACGGCATGGTGTGATTTTCCGCCGTCATCAAAGATTTGATCACGGACATTTGAGCGGAAAATGATGAGCCTACCCGGAGAGGGCCGCTACTTTTTTCCTTTTTCTTTTGCCCCAATTCGTCAAAATAATTGGAAAGCGAAAATTGTTTTTGGTCATCTTTCATTGTAATCTCCCTCTCATGATTTTAAACGATTTCCAAACGATTCCCATATGTTAAATACGATAAAAAACATCACTTGTTACCCTTATTAAGCCCCTGGATCTTCTAAATCCTTTTCTTGAGGCAAACATAGGGAATTGTCAGGCAATCAATCCTCTTTCCCTTACAAGCTTCCTCCCGATCTCCATAAACCTTTCCTCACCAATTTCATTTAAAACCGGATCCAATGCCCACGCCATTTGTGAAAACTCATACTTCATACCCTGCATCATGGCCATAAAACCTGCAAGTATGATATATTTATTCCCTGTTTCCTTATCATTTTTATTAAGGTAAGCAGTCCCTATACTAAAATATGTAAATGCCAATCCAGCCCTGTCGCCGACTTCAATCCGAATTTTTTCGGATTTGATGAAAAAATCAAGAGCTTTATTCCATTCGCCTTTCTTTGAATAGATTAAACCGATGTTGTTGTAAGTAATACCCA
Organism: bacterium; assembly: GCA_049472415.1. Classification (GTDB taxonomy): domain Bacteria; phylum SZUA-182; class SZUA-182; order DTGQ01; family JAFGSM01; genus JBLIRM01. The sequence continues at coordinate 5,603 of JBLIRS010000065.1, forward strand.
GATATCTTTTTTTAACATTGATGCATTCTTCAAGGATGACATTGTGAAGATAAAGACTCTCATCCCAGTATCCCTTCAAATTCAATTCCCTTGCATATCTCAAAATCAGATCCGCCATCCGGTTAAACTGCCTTGCTCCACGCAGATGATAAACGGCCCTTGAAAGGTCATTCATATTCGATGTGCCCCTGATATCCAGATAGTATTCAGCAGCATGACTGTGGGCATTTTCCAGTTCACCTTCCCCCCACCACTCCTCTTTGATATGTCCCCGGTTTAATGGGTGAACCTGGTAAAGAGGGGTATCGAATGCTTCATCCCTGTATTCCTGAAGCAGGGTATAGTCCACAAGTTTTTTGATATGTCTGTCCATCTGCTGTTCATCAGGCTCGTGCACCTTTAATCCTTCACGGGTCACCGGCCCCTGATATACTGATACCTTGCGGAAGAAGGACCTCTCATGCTCGTTCAGGAAATTATAGAGCTCCTCGAAGATGGTAAACTCCCGCATCTTTTTTTGCACTGACTCCAACTTTTCTTTTAACTCAGACCATTGGTAGTTTCCTTCTTTTATGAGTTTCCCCAGCTCATTGATGGCCTTGGGATTTCCGCCAATGGTACTGTAAATCTCCCTTATATGCTTTGATTCTATCTCCGAAAAGTCATTATTGAATATCATCAGTTTTCTCGCCTCCACCTCGGACATCTCCTTCAGGGAGGTCTGATAAAGGAGATCTTCCCCGATTCCTGGAATGGCATAGCGGCAGGTGATCAGAAGCCTTGAATTGGTATGAGGCAGCTCCTGCAGGAAGGTCCTGAAGGTTTCTTCCCAGAAGCTGTTTTTGAATGCCCTGAATTGCTCGGATTTTTTCAGGTTGTCCTCAAAGTTGTCAAGCAGGTAGAGGGTGTCCCTTGTTCCGAGAACATTGGAGAGGGTGTAAATGATCCTTTCATTGTAATCCGTGAGACCTTTCAGGTTTTGTGTATGTTCGGTTTCACGTTCAGCTATAAGGGCATTGATGGTTTTCTGTATGAAGATATCCGGTGAAAGCTCGCCAAAGAGGGGGATGATAAGATAACCGGATGAGTGGAGCCTGTCTGTAATCCTGCTTGCAAGGGTGGATTTGCCGATGCCTCCCGCACCTGTGATGCACAGGGCCGGAGGTTCTCCCCTGCGGAGTATATTCATAAATTCCCGCTGTTCCCTGCGCCTTCCCCTGAAGCCTGTTTTCAGGTGTTTTACCCTGCCGTACAGGATGACGGCAGAAGGTTTGCTCTCTGTTTTCTTTACAGGTGCTTGCCAGTCCGCTATATGGAGATTTGCATCCCTGGCAAAGAGGGCAGGGATACTCCACTGAAAGCTTTTAGGATATTTTTTGGCATAGGCCTGGCGGGATAGCTGAAGGGCATGGGAGACTGTACGCCTTAACGTGAGGTTTTTATAGAAGGATTCCGCAATGGATGTGGCAGCGGCATCCATCACCGAATGCTTCATGCCTATGACCATAGGGATGCCGTTTGCAATAAGGGATTGGGCAAGCCCCGTATCATGTGCTGTTTCGCTGCCGGACTGGCAGGCGCTTAAAAAAAGGAGGCGCACGGAACTGGACCCTATGAGTTTTTCGGCAAATTCCTTTGCGCTGACGCGCTTCTCCATGCCGGATTCACTCTCCATGAGCAGGTAACCGGTTTGGGTCTCCCTGTCATATATACCATGGCTTGAGAGATGAACCACATGATAGTCTTTGTTGGCAAGCATCTTTTCCAGCTCATCCAGGGTGCCACCTTCGGCGATATCGATCTCCAGCTCATTGTTTCGCTTGATATCTGCCAGGGCATCCAGGATGATTTCCTCTTCCCTCTCATAATTCAGTACAGGATCTGTTCCTTCAGGTGAGCATGCCATGAATAATACCCTCAGAGGCCTTGCTGAGAGCGTAATGGTGTTTCCAGCCCCGTCAATAGGAGCACTGCGTATGATTTGAAACCTGGGGTCCAGGGCCAGGAACCCGGATTCCTCGCAAAATAAAAGCTCCCACGGGATAAGACTTGTCTCCTGATCGGATGTCCGGATAGAGATCAGAACGGGCATATTGTGCGATTTTGCAGATTGCACGGTATTGTTAAAGTGCTGGCAGGGCTGAACAAAGCGATTGAATATCGTACTTCCCAATTGCATGATATCGCTTGAAAAGTTACCCGGTTGCGAATGGGAGAGAAAGGAGTCAATCAGCCTGCAACGGCTTAAGATCCCCTGTATCTCATCAGGTGTGACAAAAAAGGTCTCCTCTTCACAATCCCTTGCCGATAAGGTAACGGCATATCTGTTATCCCTGCTTTTTATTTTTATATACAGTTGATATGCATCATCCGGATATGATGTGTCATGCAAATTTTCGTTTTTATCCATATTTAAGGCGCCTGAAAGAAGATTATTCCCATATCCTCTTTATTTCGTATTTTTTGAAATTAATGTCCGAACTCAGTATAGGCAAATTTTCAGCCTGACACTGAGCAATAAGGATGCGATCAAAGGGATCACGATGATGAAATGGCAATCCTGCGACGATCATGACATGTTTTAGTTCAATAGGTAGTATATAGATTCCGTTTATTTTTAGTTCACGAGGCAGGAGATTTTCCAGAGGTTCTTCCAAGCAGAGTTTTCCGATGCTTAACTTTATAGCCATCTCCCATATACTCGCGATGCTTAGATAAATATCATTGTCAGAATCCAGGAATATTTTCTTTGCCTTTTCCGTTAATTGGGGATCCTCAGTGACCAGCCAGATAAATACATGTGTGTCAAGCAATATTTTCATGGCATATAATCCTTGAAGTCTTCCAAAGGCTGGTTGAAGTCAGGAGAAATAGTTATGAGGCCTTTCGCGCTTCCCAGTTTTCGTGTAGGCCTTGCCTCAGGCATTAATACCAGCTTTACAATGGGTTTATTTCCCTTTGCTATAATGACCTCTTCACCATTTTGTACTTCCTTGATTAAGCGGGAAAGATGGGTTTTGGCTTCATGAATATTCACCTTATGCATTTTTAAAGTTTACCTCTATTTATAAATTTTAGTCATAAAAATTAGTCATGTATAGATATAAAATAAATTCATTTTATTGTCAAGAAAAACCATTGAAACCCGCATTGACATGCAGGTTGTTTCAGGGACTCAAAAATGTCTTAAACAGGTTTTTAATAAAATTCCTTTATATTGACAAGATACCCATTAATCAACTATTATTTTTTCAAGAAAAACTAAAAAAATTCAAATTAATAAGGGATTTTATTATGCAGTATAGGATCTTGATTAAGCAGGATGAGGATGGAGTATTTATCGCTGAATGCATATCTTTACCAGGATGTATTTCCCAGGGGAAAACGAGGAAAGAGGCATTAGAGAATATTAAGGATGCTATTAAAGGGTATATAGAGAGCCTTAAAAAGAATAATGAAAGTATACCCCCTTCTAGGAAAGAGGAAATTGTTGAGGTTACGGTTTGAGTGAACTTCCAGTAGATGATATGCCTCCATGCCGGGACGTTATCCTGGACAGCATTGCTGATGGTGTCTTCACTGTTGATCTTAACTGGAGGATAACCTCTTTCAACCGGGCTTCAGAGGACATAACAGGCGTTCCGAGGGAAGAGGCCATAGGGAAGCCCTGTTGCGAGGTCTTTCGCGCCGATATTTGTGAGACCGCCTGTGCCCTGAAACGGACCATGAAGACAGGCCGTCCTATAGTGAACGAGCCCATATCCATCATCAGTCCGGATGGGGACCAGGTTCCCATTAGTGTCAGCACAGCCCTTTTAAAGAATAAAGAGGGGAAGATAATCGGAGGGGTCGAAACATTCCGGGACCTGAGACAGGTTTTTGAGCTGAGAAAGGAACTCCTTCATCAATATTCGGTATCCGACATTATAAGCCGAAATCATGCCATGCAGAAGCTTTTTTCAATCCTTCCGCAGGTCGCTAGGAGTGAGAGTATCGTATTGATAGAAGGGCCAAGCGGTACAGGGAAGGAGCTGTTCGCCCAGGCAATTCACCGTTTGAGCGGCCGGGCCAAAAAGCCCTTTATTGTGGTAAATTCTGCCGCGCTGCCCGATACTCTCCTCGAATCCGAGCTGTTCGGACATAAGGCTGGCGCCTTTACCGATGCAAAAAAGGACAGGCTGGGGAGATTTGCCCTGGCCGAAGGCGGAACGATCTTTCTGGACGAAGTGGGGGATATCTCTCCCGCCCTTCAGGTAAGGCTTTTAAGGGTCCTTCAAAACGGAACATACGAGCCCCTGGGCGCTAACGAAACATTAAAGGCGGATGTCCGTATCCTTGCGGCCACTAACAAGGACCTTCAGGAAGAGGTCAAGGCCGGCCGTTTTCGCGATGACCTTTATTACAGGATAAATGTGATAAAGCTTCGTATCCCTCCGTTAAAAGACAGAAAAGAGGATATCCCCCTGCTTGTGGAGCATTTCACAGGACACTTTAACAGGCTTAAAGGCAAAAACCTTCTGGGGATATCCGATAAGGCCCTCGCCCTTCTTATGCGGCATGACTGGCCCGGAAATGTCAGAGAGCTGGAACATGCCATAGAGCACGCGTTCATCCTCTGTCCCCAGGGTGTTATTCTCCCTGAGCATCTGCCTGAAAATCTGAGGCCTCATGATGTCACGGAAGATATTTCAACAGGCCTTGCATTGAAAGAAGTTGAGGCCCGTGCAATACGTGCGGCCCTTGAGAGGAATAGCTGGCGCCGTTTGGCTACTGCGAAGGAACTGGGTGTTGACAAAAACACCCTTCGCAGAAAGATGTTGAGGCTGGGTATCGGCAAAAACGATTAAACATGGAACGTTTATAATAACTATATTACCTCAGCCCGAAAGGAGTTTTGGTAATAACTCCTTTAATCCTTTCATCACCATATTGAATTCCGGCAGATCAACCAGAAAAGGGCCAAGATTGGTGTCCCAGTGCCGAATGGTTTCGGATACCAGTTCATCGGTGAAGAAGTCATCGATGCTCTGGAACGAGACACCACGATGAGCGTTTTTAAGTTCGAGAAGTTTACCAATCAAGCTTGTGTCCAATTCTTTGTAGAATTCGTTAAAAATGCGCCACAGATCATAATAATCACGGGCTCGGGGACGGTTCCATCCACGTGACACGAGTTTTTGATGGGTCTGGAGAAGGGTTCGTAATTTCTCCGCGACGATCTCTTCAAGGGGATAACAACAGATATTGCACTTTAATTCCTCGTCATATCCATGCAGTAACCTTCGTCGCGGCGGCTCCAGAAGGATTGGCTCATTATGTGCTATTTCCAATTTGATTCGGCAAAGTGGACCAGGGTGCCAGGGAAATTGCACTCGAATCGTGAAAGCATCTTGTTCATGAGGATGCGGCTCTCTTTCCAGGTAACGTTCGATTCGGAGCGTAAAGAGACCCTGAAAGGAAAACAATTTTTTTGCTTCCTCTACCGCCTCCTGAAGTGAATTTTCGAGTCGCTTGCCCGATGGAGATCCTTTTGAGGAAAAATCGAGATCTTCGGAAAAGCGGTACTCTCCGAAATATAACTTTTTAAGCGCTGTTCCACCCTTGAAGACCAATGTATCCTTAATGTCCGGCTGGCTATAAATCCCGGCAAGTATGTAGCTCAGGGCATAGTCCTTTTCGATAACCTCTTGTGGTATTCCCTGCCGCTGGGCCGCGTCACGAATGCGTAACCGGAGGGGCTTCATCTATAGCCTTTCTCTCCAAGGTTGTTTTGGATCATCCATCTTTGGTTGCAAGGCCCGTGGTGAGGACGAGCCGGATCTAAGACGTGATAACCAGTGGCCGCTAAGTCAAGAAGCGGCTTCAAATCACGTTCTCCAACACCCGCTCTCTCGAGAGCCCAGCCTATACGTTTGGCGACGGATATCTTACCATATTGACATGAATAATAAACCAACTTGTCCACGGCCAAGACATTGAGGTATTGTTCAATTATTCCCAATCCTTCACCCATGCCTCCGAACATCCTGGGGGAGATGAAAGTCTCTAACACGGTGCGTTCCTTGTCTGTAATGGGAACCTTCGAGTATTCATCTACCCAGACTTCCTCAAAACCGAAGAAATGCTCCTTCTTGACGCTTACAAACTCATATCTGACTCCGTTGACAATCCATGCATGCTTTTGTCGTTTAGTGTCCTTTGAAACGTGGCGCATGCTAGGAGTGACGACTTTCTTAGGTGTGAACGCGGTGATGACATGGGGTACTTGCTCGGTTAAGCCATGATAATGCAACGCAGACCAATGACTTATAGCGGAAGGTGTTATTAGGTGTACAGCTATTGCGAAGGAGTGGATGGATGTGCTTCCCAGGACAGGTCCCGAACGTGCGTACAGCCCGCGTCTCAATCTTGTAATCCATCCATTCCTTACCATAAGCATTAGCAGATTCTTCACATAGCCATTCGGGATCCCTACCCGTTCGGCTATCTCACGGGCTTCTTCAACTGAAAAGACAGTCTGCCCCTCTTCGGCCAATGCCTTAAGTAGACGATTGCTGTGCATCCCACCTTTATTTGATGCTGGCATTGAAGTCATAATCCTATCTCCAGTATAAAATTTACTGCGTTAGGGTCAAAAAGTCAAACCAATGCAGTTTGATTTATAAAATATTTTCGTATAGTATAGGATAAGCTACGTTGGTCAGTCAATAACCAACTATAGTAGTTTGGTTTATAAGGGAACTGGGTGTTGATAAAAACACCCTTCGCAGAAAGATGTTGAGGCTGGGTATCGGCAAGGCCGGTTAAGCAGGGAACATTTTTTATCCGTTAATATTATATTCTGGTGCATTTTGTTCCCGTTTTTATCGACTTTTTTCCCCTATCTTTTAAAGGTCTAAGTGAATATTAACCTGATTAGTTTAGTTATTTCAATCAGATATCAATTTTGTCCCTTGCCCTTTTCTGACCTGGCACTTCATTTGCTCAGGACACAGGTGGGATGATTTAAAATAAG
>JBLIRS010000066.1:0-12589 GCA_049472415.1 bacterium
AGTGCCTTGATCAAAGGATGCCCCTGATGGAAGATTATAAGCTGAATAAATTAAATTACCACTATCCGAATCGCTACCAGAAATGTAAAACTCTATTAATCTATCTATATAATCATTTTTATTTCCAATGTCTTTTAGCTTAGGAGCTCTATTTTGGGTTCCTTTTGTGTATTGCTCTGTCCAAGCTACCTGAGTGCCTGCATTATTAAAAAGACGAACGACCCAATCAAATTCTGTATAATTATAAACATCAAAATCCTCCACTATTGAAATATAACCACTTGATCGTTCCCCTCCTGTATTATCAATTATTATTTCCTTTTCACAGAAACCCGCCTCACAACTGCGGCTACTGGCGCAATACGGTCTAGGATTTAATTTTGGGCTCTGTAATAACCAGATCCTAAGTTTATATACTTGATTCTCCAGCCCGCTATAATTAATTTTTACTTCGGGTGAGTAATAAGAACAAGAGGTATTTATAGGTAGATAATCGGGAGCGACAAGATTGACAGATGCAGCAAAACATGAGAAAGGGATTGCCCCAAAAAATATTACTATGAAAATAAATAATTTTTTCATTGCTCTTCCCCCTAAAGATTATGATCTATTAAAAAATTAATTAGTAACCCCTACTAATTAATTGATAACGATAATTAAGCATTAGGTCAAGTTTTTTTTATTCTCAGATATTCTCGGAGAATAAATTCTTACCTCCTCGTTTCTATAAAAATTTTCTTCTGATTCTTTTTTAGGATTTCTTTATTTAGTTTCAGTTATAATTTCTACCTTTACTTCAGGATTTAAAATCATTCTCCATTTACTTTGTCTTTTAATATTTTCTATATACCCGATTTTATTCTCCGTAAGCATTTTCCTAATCACACCTATTCTGTGATTGTTTAAGATTTTATACGATTTACACCACTCTTTTTTTTGATCGCATTTATCTTGCTCGCCAAAAGAGCAATTGGATGTTAAAGCTTCTTGTTTAACAAGGTGAATAATTTCTCCACAAAACATGGGCTTATCAATATGCGTACAAAGTAACAACAAAATATCAAAACATTCATTAGGATTACTATTAAAATGCAGTTCACTTTCAGTCCCATTTTTTATACAAATAAGATTTTTACTTTCAGTGAGTAATCTTAAGATGATCCCTACATGTTCATGATCATCTTTTGTTATGTAAAATATTATTATAAAAAATATGACTATTATCGCTATAACTGATATAATCATACCTCGAGAATTCAAAATTTTTATCCAGTAATCCTTAGTTTCATCCTTAGTATGTGGAATCTTGATTATAACACTTTTCCCAATATAATTACTTCCTTTTTTGGGCGTTCTATCGCTTTTGAATATCCCCCAGTGAGCTTCAATTGGATGCCATGTTTTCCATTGTTGGTCGAATGCTTCAAAGTATACAAAACGAACCCGCTCATAAGGGTGTTTAGCATTTTCTAAAATTAATTGAAATAATTCTGCTTGATTTTCTTCTGTAGCATCAGAATTTCCTCCACTCGGATATCCAATAGTTTTTATCAACACTGGTTTTTTTGATATTCCGTCCAATCTTCTATAGTCTTCTATTAATTTATGAAAGAATTTCTCGGGGGTTCTTTTTTCTTGTATATCCCAATATAAATGAGCATCCGGAAATAGCCAATCTCCTATGTCAACTAATTCTCTGTTTTTAAAATATTCTTCAATACATTCTGACGTACTTACTGGTTTTTTAGTAATATCCTTTAATTTTTCAATTCTCCCTTGTAGGATTGATATGTTATAGTATTTATTTAATCCTAGATGTCCTACACAATAAGCGTCAACATAATCTTTAGCTGCTATTGCGTGACGAAATTCATCCAAAGAATTTGGTAACCATATCCCCATAATAACTCCTTGAAAACCTGCCTTTTTGGCTATTCGGGGTATGTGACCTAATGATTCTTCTGCACCAAAGGTTACTAAACCATTGAAACCGGTTTTTTTTAGAAGGGCTAAATCCTCTTGAATACTGCTTTCGGAAGGATAAATCTTTTCTCTGGGGTCGAAATTAGTAGGCGCATAACAAATCCAACATAAGGTTGAAAGTTTTTGATAAAATATATCAACATTATCTAAGGAAACACAGTATAATATATGAAAAAACAAAAAAATAAACAAGGTAACTAAAAAAAATATTTTTTTTGGAAGTTTCATAAAATGACCTTTTGCAACTAAATATTTTTTTGGTTTTGAAATAGCTAAGAGGTGGTAATCCAATTCAGGTAGCGGCAATTTTTTGATTCGAAAATAAAACGTCATTTATATAGCAATAGAAAGTATTTTATTATTATCTTTATAACATATAATATCGCCTTAATAAAACAAGATAGAGAATTATTATAAGATATTTAAAAATGCCTTTTTATTAGAGTTTATTATATTATTTTCTTAAATGAGACTCTTCTTATAATTACACAAAAGATTTTTTAATAAAATTATTTTTGAGTTTTATTGGGCATTTATTGTAATATTTATTGAAATTGTATTTAAAAGTCAACCGTGAAACTTTAGTTAATCATAAAAGCCTCATATGGTAAACTAATTGGTCAAATAATATTATCTTTACTGTTTAAAGAGATTTCTCTTCAATTCCTCGAAACCGAGACGGACCTTTTTGAAAAAATTCCCAAGTCCCTAAAAAACAAAAACATGCTGTCCTTTTGGGGGATATTGTTTGAAAATTTAATACTTTTATTTAAATTTCAGTATTGTTGATCTATAATTTTGCAGGCAATATTGTCACGGGATTACTAAAGTGATACTGATAAAAATGAGAATCAAGAGTAAGCACATGATCAAAACTATGAGCATCAATCAACGAAAAACTCGTACAATCAACAAAGCTAAAGGTTTTGTCTTTATATTGCTTAAATATCTCTTTTGCCCTATCTTCGATATCTTGGGATACTCTAAGTGCCTTAATATTGGAAAATTCGAACTCATTCATAAACTTAACAGCATTTATATGACTAACTCTAAAGCGTATTAGGGTATATGTTTCAGAAAGGATAAAATTAGAAGTATAAAAGATTGCCTTTTTAGTCACTAATGAGTTCAGAATATTACTCAAAATTTGATGTTCTTTGTCTTTTTTGTTTGCAATTGAGCAAAAAGCCCCTGTATCAATAAAGACTTTCATATTTATTTGGAGTGATTATAGAGGTAGGTATCATGATTAACACCAAGGTCTATAACGTCGCTTTCAAATAATCCTATTAAGCGAATAGGAGATTGTTGTTTTGGGGGAGTTTTGTCTTTTATGACTTTTTTAATGACTAATTCTAGCTTTTGATGTTCTTTCAAATTTATTTTTTGAAGAGGTTTAAAAACACCATTTTCATAGACAACTTTTAATGATTTAGACATATTATATCTCCTATTTCTATTTTATTAAAAAATTAACATAATCTTATGATTATGTCAATTAAATCAATATTGCTAACCAGATTTATTATTTCATTTTGGTCAACATTTAGTCAACATATTACAGAAAACAACTCTATATTTAACGGCTTTTCACTCCGTTTACTTCTCTTCCATTAATTATAATAACATTATGATATTATTGAATTTTTAATATTATTTCCCTTTACTCCTTTTTACCTACTTTTCACTCAGAAATAGGTTCAGGGTCTAGTAGGCGTACGCCTGTAGGGGTTCGAGTCCCCTCTTCGGCACTATTTAAATCAAATAGGTGAATTGTTCAGCCTTAACCTGGCTGGGCTTTGTCTTAGTCAATGTTTTGGTTAACACTTTTCAAAAACATCTGCATCAGGTTTGAAAGCCCTTAGAGTCCTTAGAGTATTAACACCTACTAATTAATCCAATATCTTACCCTCTGGGCCTGTTTTATCTTCATAAGATTCTCACCACAAGAACAAAGCCGGTTTTTGATTGATTGTTTCTTATAGCATATTGGACATTCGCTCAAAATCGTCATGAACACCCTCGTTTTTGTTGTAAAATTAATATTAGAATAAAGATTGTTTTATTCTTAAAACTTTTTACTGTTTTTATAATCATACAATTTGAAAATTAGCTAAACACCCATGATCTTTTGATTAGAACGAAGGATTAAAGTTCTGAAAAACAAATAATTAATCGAGAACTTTCATAAAAATTCTATTTGACTATTTGATATTGCATAAATTCTATCACATATAAATTTTTGCAAAAAATTACTTTTTAAATTCTTCAATGCTCTTGATATGCATGCCTTCTTTTATTATGCGTCACAATTAGACTTTACCCTACGGGCATTGAAAAAAGCATACATTTTAACAGCTAAAATGTTACGAATTATTTTCTGTAATCTCTACCCTTAATTCTGCCTGATCTATTGTATTAATAAATAATATCCAATAACCTGCACCAGGCAAAAGATTTTCTGATTCCATGATCCGTTTGTATCCGAATTCAGGAACATATTTGTAAATCACCCTGATGGTACATTTGTTCGAAGAAGGCTTTGCCGGATATGTACAGCCACCAATCATTTTCCATCCATCCTCAGATAGTGGAAGAGTGTATGATTGGATAGGCTTACCAGAGAGGGTATACCTTTGTGCATCATTTAATAATATCCAATATCCTTTTCCATACTCCAGAGATTCTGCTGCTTCCACCCGTTTGTATCCCACTCCCTTTTGATAACCGTAAACGACTACTGCGTTATGGAATAATGATGAGACATCTGGATTATGGGGCAATACCGGCAGTGAAATCATACTCCAGCCTCCAGGGAGATCCAAATCAAAGCTTATGTCTGTATATTTGTACTCATATGCCCCGATATCCACATAATCGGGCGTTCCAGTACCCGTATTGGGAGTGGCCGGATTATCTACCCTCAGATTACCCATTATATCCTTCATAGGGGCCACATCCCCATTGGCAGCGTCAATACAAGGGGAATTGGATTGCAGCCTTATATTGCCATTAACCATATCAACAAAAAATGGGTTTGTATTGAGATTCCCTGCTCCGGGCCATCCACCCTCGACATCACTGTATGTGACATTTGGAGGATTAAATCCAGTATGATTTATGGAGTTCCCACCAAATCCTGCGCTGTTGCCCCATAGGATGGAGTTTGTTACTGTGAGGCAATTTGAATTGTTCCATATGGCACCGCCGCTGTTTGTTGATGAATTACCTGCAAATGTACTGTTTATAATGGTAAGATCGCCAAAAATGTTGTAAACCGCACCTCCATCCAATGCTGCTGAGTTGTTTCCGAATACACAGTTAATAATTGTGGAAGAACTGGAAATATTGTACATTGCCCCGCCATAGCCGGATGTCGAGTTATTCTCGAAGATACAATTGGTGTAGGAACCTGTACCGTTGATATTATACAAAGCACCGCCCCCAAACGTTAATACTGAATTATTAATAAACATACACTCGCTTATATTTATTGATGATTGAGTAGCATACACCAAAGAGCCGCTTCCGACTCCGATTATTGAATTATTAGTAACAATACAATCATGGAGGGATATTGTTCCATAGTTAACAAATACCAGGGCGGCACTTCCATTTACTGTGTTGTTTTTGAGTGTGCAATTGGCAATAGAAGAAGTAGTGAAATTAGCATATAGGATTCCTCCGCCTGAAACAAAAAAATCCCGGAAGGTAAAGCCATCAATATAACTGTTATTCCCGAGGTTTATATTTTTGCTTTGGTTTTGCCCGTCAATAATGGAGATATTGTTTTTAAGGTCCCTCCCTTTGACATTCCCCATTCTGTCGGTCAGGCTGGAATCAAAACCGCCATAGAGCTTAACACCATCCTTAAGCCAAAATGAGGGGCCGCGGTAAGTCCCTTCCTTGGCCCATATTTCATTCCCAGGGCTTGCAGCGCCTATTGCCGCAGTGAAATTATTAAAGGCATCCTCCCATGAAGTTCCTGCACCGCCATCTGGTGCAGTTAAATCAGAAAAAATAACCTTGCTGGAAGCGTCAAGGGGGTCCGTGCCTAAATTATATTCTTCCAGGTTACTAAAACCATCATTGTCCGGATCTTCATCTGCATCCCCTATCCCATTATTATCACTATCCCAAAGGAGAGGATCGGTTTTTGTCTTTTCCTGTTCATATTCATCCGGAAGGCCGTCATTATCATCATCTGGATCGCAGGCATCGCCTCTCACATCCATATCTGTGTCTGTCTGATCCGGGTTATAATCAAGTGGACAGTTGTCACAAATATAACCATCATTATCTTCATCCTGAACTGACTGGTTGGGATTATAATGTTCGGGACAATTATCACATAAATCCCCAATTCCGTCACTATCAAAATCAGCCTGATATGGATTGTGAATAGGGCAATTATCACAGATATCACCTATCCCGTCGCTATCTAAGTCAATCTGGCCTTCATTAGGAATAAAGGGACAGTTATCTTCACTGTCGGCTATTCCGTCATTGTCAGAATCAATTCCAATCGGATAGAGATAAAAGGTGTAATCAAGAAAATATCTTAGTCCTGGCCGCTTCATTTTGTCCCAATAAAAAGAATTAGTTATAGCCAAGGCTTTACTCTTAAAATAACCCTTCTTTTTGGCAAATATATATGCTTTAGCAGAATAATTCGGAGGCTGCATTACAAAATAAAGTAATCCATTATCTTTCTTTTGTATCGTGAAATCCACGTTAAGGTAGTCATGAGGCGGTTCAACCACCATCTTTACATCAAATTCCGATACATCGATTGGCTCTGAAGTAATGCCGTCAATTACATTTACTTTTATATATGAACCTGGTATTTCCGGCATTGCCCTTTTCACTCTATCCGGCCTTGCAGAATCTCCTGTAAAGCCAATTGGTTCACCAGGATCATATGTTTGGTTATCATTGAGATCGCTGAAATGCCCATGTGAAATGAATATCTCATCTAAGTTGTTAAACCCATCTCCGTCATTATCCCCTGTGAAATCTGGCAAGCTTGATGCTGTGAATGTTAGATATAGGTCCCTGACATTCTGGTGGTTTATATTATTCAACAGGTCCCAGATTTGATTTACAGTTAATTCAATCCAATCACTATCAGCTTCGTTTTTACCGTCATGTAAATCCCATAAAAGACTAGCCACAGCTATTTCTTCTGGTTGAAATCCCATCCACAAATCCCACACCTTCCAGTTTGCCTCGAGATGGAAAGTACAGGTATTACCTGAAACTTTATAGCAAGGTGGATTTGGATCTCCAGTGGCCTCGGCAATCAGGCATGAATTATATTCTGCAAAACCTTCCGTCCATGAATCAGAAGTGCAGTGGTTAGCGTATCCACCATGATTTTCATCTCCAAAATGCCGTTGTGGCATGTCATTATCACCAGCAATAAGAGAATCGGCCATTATATGATGGCTAAATTCATGCCATTCCCGGTTATCAGGTCTATTTCCACTTTCAAAATAACTATTATTTGGATTAATATTTATTAATCCATTATTCCAAAATGTGCCCATGTTATTACCCCAGGCAATCACTTCTATTGGAAGAAAATAATCAAATACCAAACCTAAGGTGTTTAAAGCAAAATCAACTGCTTGGTAGGTATGAAAGTAAATAATCGCAGCATCATCTAAATCATCTATTGATATTGGCAAATTGGCAGTATTAATCTTCGGATTATTAGAAAGATCAACATTTTGTTCCAGATCATTAACCGTATCGATAGTAAAATTTAATGTATCGGCAAATATAGGATTTGATTTATTATTGTCATATACCTTTATATATGGTGCTGTACCATCTCCTTCATCCTCTAATGTAATCCTTAAAAAACCACTAGTAGCAGAACCAACAAAGAATGTATTATCATTTGACATATCAATTATATAATTTCCACTATTATCTGTATATGTTGAGTATTCGTTCCCACCCCAGTGAAGTGTTACAAGTATTCGTTCAAGTTTGTGAATAATACCAATACCATCAGGATCTCTGGTTGTTATAGTCCCATACATTATACAATCATGCCACCAAGCGGTTTTAACCTTGTAGGACACAGGTTCAGCACTCTGGAAGTGAATCCAGCCGATATTCTCCCCCCAGGCCCAGCCGTGAAAGTTCCCATTAGGGTAGATAGTCACCCCACCATAATTGGGAGCGAAATTGATCCACCCCGCATTTTCTCCCCAGGCATAACCGCTCAGGTTGCCACAGCCATCGTTCGTCACCCCGCCATGCTCTTCAGGGTTCAAGTTGATCCAGCCGATGTTCTCCGCCCACACATATCCGGTCAACGCCGTATCTTCGACATTCACCCCTTCACCCAAAACAGGCTCGAAGTTAAGCCAACCGATATTTTCTCCGTAGGAATACTGGGAACCGTCCTCTAAGGGGTCGATGTTTTCGGCAAAGACAACCTTGCTCCCTATACATATCGCAAGGGTGAATATACACAAAATGGGCAATATATGAAATTTCATTTGCTTCATTTCCCCAACCTCCTTTTTTCATTGGTTATTAATAATTTGGGAAACCATCCCTCCTTTTCTCTTATTATATGAATGGTAAAGCCTAGTCTTATAAGTTTCCTTAAATACCTTTCCTTATACCGCACCGGAGACCCGCAGCGGATTTGAGATCCCCTTGTATCTTTCATACCCTGAAGACCCAGGGCTTCCATGGCGATTTCTGATAAAATAGGCCCTGCCTTGTGCCATTATGGCTTATTCTCCTCATAAATGCCTGAAGACGCTTTACCGCACAGTGTGTTCCATTCCCCTTTCTGCAGGCATATGAATCATAAATAAAGCGGGGCTCCCACACCCTTCCAGGGCATTCACCAGGATGTGGTGCAACATCCTGTTTCTGAAGTCTGCGGCAAAGATCTCCCTAAGCTTTGGTTTTGTAATCACGAAGCAGACATAACGCGATGGCGTGTAAGTCTTCTGACTCAGCTCTTCATAAAGCCTCATAAGTTTTCCTCGAGATGGTACTCGAACCTGAGGGCATTTAATTGTATTTATCTTATCCTTCCGGCATTGCAAGTATTGCCGGTGGATGTTTTCAAGAGAAAACACAGGGGGTATCATGCTCCGACTCACACACACCATACATAGTTGTTGTCGTTGCTCTTATCGTTGTTTTATATCAATAAAAAGATTTGAGCTATAAACAAAGGAGTTAAAACGATGAAACACCTTTACCCCCTTGCAAATTTGGATCAGCATCTTCAATCCCTCAAACCGCTGCCTAAGCTCAAAAAGCACCGGGAGCTTATCCTATGTTGAGTTTATCCTGATGATCAATGCCACGATCTACCGGCTCTTTTCCCGCAATTCAGTGTCCAGGGTATATTTATGGTAACGGCTGAAGTCTCACACGATATTCTCGAAAAAGATGGTCAGGTCCAGGCCTTCTTATAGGTTGGAAGATAATCGTACCGTGCCATAAAAGGCGCCCCTTCTTTAAAAAACGCCGCGAGCAGGGAGGAGAATCACCCCTGTATCCCCCTAATAATCAAAAAATTCAAATGATCAAATCAATCGGGATAAATATCATAGCCAGGACCGCCTCGCACACACCATGCATAGTAGCCATCGTTGAGCTTAGCGGGGCCGCTGCCCACACTACCAATGGAGAAGTCTACGGTGCTCCTCCGGGATAACCATCACGGCCAGAACCACCTCGCACACACCATGCATAATAGTTTAAGCTGGTCTTAGGGGGGCCACCGCCGCAGCTCGAACTACCATTGTTGAAGTTAACCATACAGGCGAAATGCGGTAGGAAGTAAGAGGTATTAGATGTCCAGTAGCCAGCCGATTGCACATTTGTGAAAAAATACGTGTAACCAAATGGAAGCTTTGGAGAACCGGCTACACTTGCATCAACCAAAGTGGCCAATTCTTCTACTGTTGGAATTCGCCAACCTTTGCGACCACCAACCTCTCTATTCGTACAATATGAGCAAGCATCATACCAGTTTATAGTTGTTGGATCTGGCGACTGGTCCCACACAAGCCCTGTCTCCTTATCCAGCACGGCTTCATCATCCAGCACAAATTCGAAACGTAGAGTGGTAATAGGAATCTTCTTGCTCCAGGAAACGGCTGAATAGATTTCATCAAGTGTCCTCATGGTCGGCCCCGGAGGGTCAGTGGGCTCAAGATTCCCTGCGTTGATGTTTGCAGGCAAAAAGGCCGTAACCGCCATAAGCATTGCGACCGTTAGCACTACCACTATTGCTTTTAATTGTTTTTTCATTTTTCCTCCCTCCTCTTTAAATAAGGTTAATAATTAAATAATGTTAAGAATATAATAATATGGAAATTATTCCTGGGGCATGCTAAACAGCAGTCCTGCTACACGCCCCGTCTAAATGATCCATTCCATTTTACTCACCCTGTTATACGATTCCCCTACATCTCCCTCTCATAACTCTCCAGATTTTCCCTGAACCCTTCATTATGAGGAGCCAGATTAACGGCCTTCATCTCGGTCTCTATGGCCTCCTTTATCTTGCCATTGATAAAATAGGCATGGGCCAGTGTATCCAGGATCTCCGCATTCTTCTCATGTGATAGCTCAACTGCCTTTTTGGCGTGTTCAAGGGCCTTGGCTGTGTCCCTTAGCTGCTCATCTTCTGCCACGGCATAAAGCCAGGCCAGGTTGTTGTGAATGACCGGGTCTTTTGAATCGCGGTTTAATGCGATTTTGTAATCCTTTAATGCCTTCCTGTACTCACCCCCTTCCATCCTGCAAAGGCCACGGTATATGTATGCCGACCTCCACCGTGCATCCAGCATAATGACCCTGTCAAAATCGGCTATGGCCTTGTCTATATTTCCATTCTTATACCATGCAAGGCCGCGGTAGTAATAATTTGAGACCTCAAAGGGAGAGATCTCAATGGCCTTGCTGTACTGATCGATTGCCTTTTCATATTCCCCTTTGTTTAAGGACGCCTGCCCGATCCTTCCCAGACTCTGATATTCCTTGTATCTTGTCAGAAAATCGTCACCCCTTTTTGGGGGAGATGTTGAGGCGCAGCCTAAGATAAACATGCCGCAGATAATCCAAGTAAAGGACGTTAAAGAATGTATGTTTCTTTTAAGATATAAAGAAAAGCGATTTATGATCATTGGTCCCCCTTTCGACAGGTTCCATATGATGCGGAACGGGATTTATAAAATCCTTTTCATGACTGAAGGATTAGCGGATTAACTATAATTCATTATTAAACCGTAATTCATTGGTTAAAAGATTATTAAAAGATCATTTCCGGGAAAAGCGCATGAACCAGAATCAATAAATCAATTTGTCCGACACGGCATTACTATGAGAGCAAGCCATTATCATACACAGGTAATATTTCTGTACTTTTTCAATAGTCGCATGCGTTTATAAGATAAGTATTAATGCCTAATCCCAATTGAAAAGGTGTTTGAAAGGCAAAGCTTACTTTGCGGTGTTAGAGATCATAGAAAAAAGCAGTATCAAATGCAAGGGATTGATTTCTGAATGACGATTTTTTTCTTATTAATCTCCTCTTTAATTTATAGGTTTGCTAATAGGAAAACATATATATTTGTAATACTTACATCCATGGGTGATGCTTGGATTATTTTGAACTGCAAAAAATATAAAAAATATATTTTCTATAAAGGGTATAAATCTAAAATATGATAATCGTATTATAAATTAACTTTTGCACTTTGTCAATCACCATAATTATGAGAATATTTTTTGTCGTCATTTTAAACATAAAATTAATAAGAAGTTAGCGCCTTTCAGGGGGACTTACAAACTGCTCTAAAGCCCACATAAAAAATCTGATATCGCTCCCGATGGCCTTTCTTAGGATTAATCTTGATTGCATCCTTGACTATTTTCTTCACTTTGGATAATGCCTCTTTAATAACTACCTTTATCTTTCCACTTGAAGCTTTTTCTTTGGCTGTGCCGATTAAACCACTTAAACCACAACCTCATAGGATTCAGAGAAAATTAATCGATCATATCGGAATTATCTTTATATTTTAAAGGGATTCATTATCCCAAAAACCAGGCAATTTTTCAGGAAAAATATCTTTTTGCTTTCACCAATTTGATTTGGATCTTTTTACGTAATCCAGGAGCAGCTTTTTTTCTAAAATCCGCATAGCATTCTGAAAACCAATTTGAAAAAGGTTCCATAAAAGAATCAGCATAAGTCAATAAGATATGGTGGCCCAGTTCGTGGAGAAGATTGGTAAGCTAAAGTAATGAGAACCTTCCCGCTTTTTAGAATTTCTACACCGTTGTATTTTTTATTTTGAATCTGGTCAGACCCTTCGGAAGGGTATCAAATTGACATTGTTTTTGATCAGTATTACAATATAAAAAAGTAATACTAATTATTAAAAGGAATTGAAAAATGCCAAAAATAACCAAAAAAGGACAGATTACTATACCTCAGGCGATAAGAGATAAATTCGCTATGTCACCAGGAACGGAAGTGAAGGTTATTGCACGAAATAATCAGGTTCTTATTGTGAAGAGCAGGCAAGAAAATAGATTTTTGAAATGGCTT